>NZ_LKTL01000012.1:0-159328 GCF_001401775.1 Shewanella sp. P1-14-1
CCCGAGTGGTGGAATCGGTAGACACAAGGGATTTAAAATCCCTCGCTTAATAGGCGTGCCAGTTCAAGTCTGGCCTCGGGTACCATTATAAGAAAGCCTCGACATAAGTCGGGGCTTTTTTGTGCCAGTAATTCGAGGAAAGATAAATCCCTCGTCGTTTTAAGATAAGGCGTGCCAGTTCAAGTCTGGCCTCGGGTACCATTATAAGAAAGCCTCGACATTAGTCGGGGCCTTTTTGTATCAAAAATTTGTAACTTGCTTCTTGGGGAAAAGATAAAACCTCTCGTCCTTTTAAGATAAGCTTGCCAGTTTAAGTATGGCCTCGGCTGCCTTCTTTGCATACGACTTAGTATTAAGGCGTACGTGTAATTCTAGCTTTTGGAGATTCAAATCCTTCTAGGTTTAAAGTAACAAATGCATATGTAGATAATTGTTCATCATACGAGTTAAAAGGAGGAAACTTGATAGGTTCAAGATTGTTGCGAAGTTAGTGAATGCAGGAGCAGAAGGGTAGCATTAAATGAAATACAGTGTGAGTAAACATCAATATAAGAACTCATTATAGTTAGCAGAAAACGATTCTACCCGCATCTTCAAAACACGTACGATAGCGAAATTGCAAACTCTCCATGTCTCACATGAATGTCTATTTAATATGTGATATCTACTGAAGTTTTCTAAGAGAACAGAATCTTTATTGTATTTTATTTATTTTATACTGATAAAAAATGATAAATCCTTAAAGTGTGAACAATTTCTGATTAGTTGATTAAATGTCACTATTTCCAATGCCAATACAATGGTATAAATACTAAAAATTGTGGTTCACTTTATAAGTAGGAAAGAAGTAATGATATTTTCTCAAATCCCTCAAGCTCCAGCAGATCCCATTTTAGGTTTAACAGACGCATTTAAAAAAGATCCACGTGCCGATAAAGTTAATCTTGGTGTTGGTATTTATAAAGATGAAGCCGGACAAACCCCGGTACTCAAAACAGTTAAAAAAGCTGAAGCCATTTTATTAGACGCTGAGAAAACAAAAAACTATCTTGGAATTGAAGGTGTAGAGCTATACAACACAGCAGTTCAAACATTATTATTTGGTGCTAAAAGTGACATTATTAATGCGAAACGTGCATATACAGCTCAAGCACCAGGAGGAACGGGTTCATTACGTGTAGCCGCTGAATTTTTAGTTCGTAACACTGATTCAAAAACATTATGGGTCAGTAATCCTACCTGGGCAAACCATCAAAATATTTTCCAAACAGCTGGTTTAACAATAAAAGAGTACGGTTATTACAAAGCAGAAACCCACGACATGGATTTCGATGCAATGATGACTGATTTACAAGCTGCTCAACCAGGTGATCTTATTTTGCTTCATGGTTGCTGTCATAACCCTACAGGGATTGATTTAAGTTCATCTCAATGGGAGACAGTAGGTCAATTGTGTGTTGACAAAGAATTAGTCCCTTTATTTGATTTTGCCTACCAGGGCTTTGGCGCTGGTATCGAAGAAGATGCGCTAGGCTTACGGATTGTTGCTACTAAAGTGCCTGAACTATTAGTCGCTAACTCTTTCTCTAAAAACTTTGGTTTATATAACGAACGTATTGGTGCTATTACTGTCGTTGCTGCAAATGAAGAAACAGCACAAAAAAGTTTTAGTCAGATTAAAAAAACAATTCGTGCTACTTATTCTAATCCTCCTGCGCACGGTGGTTTAATTGTAAGTACCATACTTTCTGATGAGACTTTACGCCAAGAGTGGGAAGTAGAGTTGGCTGAAATGCGCCAACGTATTGCAGAAATGCGAGTTCTATTTGTAGAAACGTTAAAAAGCGAAGGTGTGAAGCAAGACTTTAGCTTTATCTCTCGTCAAAATGGTATGTTTAGCTTTTCAGGTTTAAGCAAAGAACAAGTTAATCGTTTAAAAGATGAATTCGGAGTTTATATTGTTGGCTCAGGACGCATCAGTGTTGCGGGTATGACCAAACAAAATATTCCTGTAATTTGTAAAGCAATAGCTCAGGTTTTATAAGTACATTAAGCTATTTTTAGTTTAGAGATTGTTTTTCTTGTAAGTTAAACTAGTTGAGCAAAACAGTCTTAAATTATTAGCTAAAAATGCAAAAGCCCTTAGACATTGTTTAAGGGCTTTTCTATAACTTTAAACATTACATTATGCTTTCTGGCTAACGACCGTTGCTATCGCTTCTGCTAATGCTTCTTTGTGATGCAAACCTAAATGATGGTCACTGACTAAAGGGAAATAACTTACTAATTCACCTATATCAATAGCATCAGAGTTTCTAATAATTTTATTAATTCTATTTGTCGATACTGATTGATTGATCCATTCTATTTTGTCATCCAATGTTAAAGACGATGCACACGAAGGCTCTGACGTTAAATTGTCGATTAGAATCACTTTTGCAGATGAGTCTTTAATCGCATTAGCAATACTTGGGATAAGTAAGGGTGGCATTACACTCGTAAAAAAACTGCCTGGCGCAATGATGATAATGTCAGCTTTATTGATTGCTTGTAGTGCTTCACAAGTTGCAGCAACGTTAGGAGCTAAAGTCAGTTGACTTGGTATCTCTTTCATATCGTCAACATTCATTTCACCAAAAACGGTTTCACCTTGCGCATTAAGCGCACTTAGGTGAGTTGGTGATTCAGACATAGGAATGACACGAGTTTCAATTTTTAAAATGGTTCTAATTAGTTTGATTGCTTCAAGAGGGCGAACACATAGCTGCTCTAGTGCATATAAAATAATATTCCCGAGATTATGACCGTTTAACTCATTATCTCCATTAAATCGATGATCAAACAGCATTGTGCCAATGGCTGGCCTATGTGCAAGTTGCGAAAGGCAGTTTCTTAAATCGCCCCATGCAATGGTTGTTTCATCTTGTCGGATCCGCCCGGTTGAACCACCATTATCGGTAGTCGTTACAATACCTGTTAACTTAGGACCAAGGAAAGAGAGTGAAGATAACACTCGACCTAAGCCATGTCCTCCTCCAATAGCCACGATACTATCGACACTATTTAATTCATGTTTCATCATATTGATTCCTTTCATACAGTAATGATGATTTTTTAAGCTATTGTACTGATTGATTTATTTAAGCTATCACAAGATGCTAAAATAGAATCATCATTAATATTAGCATAAATACTTCGCTGCTATTAATCTTGTTTCTCGGTATAATTAACCAAATTATTTTTTAAGGATTTTTTTTGAGAACCGGTAGAATTGGAAAGTTTACCCTTGGTTTAGGGTTTGTAATCATCAGCATAATGCTAATCAGAGTGTGGTTAGTTCCTACAATTGAGAACATTCTGGTTGAAACACCTGAGATCGAACAAAATCAAGTCGATGAGGAAACTGTACCTGACTTTACAGCAATCGCAGATATACCTACCAAAAAGTCTGCCTTTTTCGATTATATGTCTCCAGCGGTTAACCATCAAAATGCGCTGATAGAAAAAGAACGAAATTTTCTGAAGGTGGTTTTAGCAAACCTTGCTAACGAGCAGCCATTAACTAACGCAGAGATTTTTAATTTAGAAAAATTAACTCAAAAATATAAATATACAGTTAAAAAGTTTGATCTCGTTACATTAACTCCTTTATTAGAGCGAGTTGATACAGTACCTGCAAGAATGGTACTTATCCAAGCCGCCAATGAAACCGGTTGGGGAAGTTCTCGTTTCGCCAAAGAAGGTAATAATTATTTTGGCCAGTGGTGCTTTTCAAAAGGCTGTGGATTAGTTCCTTTATCTAGAAAAGCAGGGATGAATCATGAGGTTGCCTCATTTGAAACGCCTGAGGACTCCATTGCTGCATACATGCTAAATTTAAACACTAATTCAGCATATCGATTATTACGTTCTATTCGAGCGGATCTTCGAAGCCAAGGAAAAGAGCCAGCAGCGGAAGATCTCGTTTACGGATTATTACACTACTCAGAAAGAAAAGATGCCTATATAGACGAGCTATTAGAAATGCTTCGTCACAACAAAGCTTATTTAGCAGGATTATAAATGAAAAAAATAAGAAAATTAGCTTCTTGTTTAGTGCTATTTTTATTATCACCAGCAGTTTTAGCAGATTCAGTATCAATTCCTTATGCAGGGTTTTACGAACGGCTCAAGCAAGTTAACAAAAATAACTACCAGCTAGTTGAAGTTGTATTTAGTGTCCCAAGAAATGAAAATTGTAAAATTATCTCAGGGAATATCACCACTGAGAAACATCAATACCCATTAACTTATGACAAACAGCAGCGTCTTTACTTACCCTTTGATGCCCAATTGAAATCAGATAGAGGCTTAATTAATTTGCAAGTATCAGGTGACGCGAGTCAATGTGGTGTTGCCATGCAAGTAAGAGCCAAGAAAGTACAATCTGTTTATAATCAAGACGAATTAGTTGCTGTAAAAAATGACATGGATGCCTTGCTTGATGGTCAACAAGGATTTCCTATGAAATATTTTCGTAAACCGATTACTGGATTAACGTTTTCATTTGCATCAACTGACTTACCGGTAGAGGCGAACATAGATGGTAAAGTCAGCATTGTTAGCGATAAATTACAGCTTACCTCAGCAGAAATTGAAACTGTAAAGCAGCTGTCTTTTTCAAAACAGCCAATAATTTTAAGCCCATACGTAAATTAACAGTTTGCGTTTGAATCAAGCAAAGACAAAAAAGCCCTCATTCAAGGGCTTTTTATTGTGGGACGTAATGTATGTTTTTACGGTTTATAAGTCGTTACAATATCAATCTTAGCTGCTTCATCTAGATTAATGTGACCATTATTGGTCGTATCTAAAAAATCAAAAGCGGGTAAATCTGATTCAGCGACATCACCTGAAAGTGGCGCATCTGCATCACGTTGTAGTGATAAGAAATCAAACACATTTCTATCAACGCCTTGAGAAGGAGAAGTATTTTGCATAGCTGTAAATATGGTTTCAATACGTCCAGGGTAATTTCTGTCCCACTGGTTAAGCATATCTTTAACTGCACCACGTTTAAGATTTTCTTGAGAACCGCATAAGTTACATGGAATGATAGGGAATTGTTTTAATTCCGCATATTCAGCAATGTCTTTTTCTTTACAGTAGGCTAATGGGCGTATAACCATGTTAGCGCCGTCATCAGATAATAACTTTGGCGGCATAGCTTTCATTTTTCCACCAAAAAACATATTCAAAAATAATGTTTCGATAATATCGTCGCGGTGATGACCCAAAGCTATCTTAGTCGCTCCTATTTTTTGTGCAAACCCATAAAGTGTGCCACGGCGTAAACGAGAACATAATGAGCAGGTCGTTTTACCTTCAGGGATTTTATCTTTTACGATTGAATAGGTATCTTTTTCTAAAATGTGGTACGCGACATCAAGAGTATCAAGATAAGCTGGCAAGATATCTTCAGGGAAACCAGGCTGTTTCTGATCTAAATTAACCGCAACAATATCGAACTTAATTGGCGCTCGTTTTTGAAGGTTTAATAAGATATCTAGCATTGCATAACTGTCTTTACCGCCAGACAGACAACACATTACTACGTCACCATGTTCGATCATTTGGTAATCGCCGATGGCACGTCCAACTTCATGACGTAATTTTTTTTGTAATTTAGATTGGCGGTCCGCCAATTGTTTTTCTTGTTGTTGCAATTCAGACATTAAAAAGCGCCCAGTAACTATCGTTTCAGGGCGCGTATTATTCCAGCATTCTGGCTTATGGTAAAGCCTTTAGTCTTCGAGAGGTGATTTATAACCGTCAGGTTTAACAGCGAGTAAATCACAATTAATGCTATCAATCACATGTTCAGCTGTATTACCAATCAGTGCTGCCGAAAAACCAGTACGACCAACGGTGCCTAAAATAACCAGCTCAGCATCTAATTGTTGTGAAAGTTCAGGTATTACGTCTTCTGGTAAACCTTCTTCAACGTGGCAATTTTCAAGCGGAATATTAAAGCTATTGGCTAAATATTGAATGCGTTGCTCGTGCTGCATTCTAACGGTATCGTTATAACTAACTGCATCAAACTCTGGTAACTCAATAGCTAAATTGACTGGAGTACCGGGGTATCCATTAACTAAGTGAATTTGTGCAGAGAACTTAGCTGCTAGGTTAAGTGCGTTTTCAATGATTTTTGTGTTTAATGTAGAATGTTCTTCATCTTCAGTTGCTACATTCACTGCACATAAAATCTTACCAGCAACTGGCCAATCATGTTCTTTGACCATTAAAACTGGGATAGGCGCTTTACGTAATAAATGCCAATCCGTAGGAGTGAAGATAATTGATTTTAGCTTGTCATGTTCATGAGTGCTTTTAACAAGTAAATCATAATTTTGTTCTATGGCAAATTTAATAACGCTTTCAAAAGGGCGGTTATGCCAAACAACTTTGGTGTCAATATTTAAGCCTGTTTGGGCATACGGAGTAATAGCTTCAGCTAACCAACTTTCTCTTTGATCTATCACACCTTGACGCATGGCTTCTCTTTCTTGACTAGAAAGAATAGAAGTCATTTCATAAGAAAAATCAAATATCGTAAGGAAAGCAGTAATAGTGGCATTGGATTTGGAAGCTAGTTCAACGGCTCGAGCCAATGCAGGTTGATGGTCGGTCATTGGGTTAATGACAACTAATATCTTATTATAATCCTTCATAAAACCTCCAAGCTGTTTTATATCACTATCACTGTTATTGCGTTTTAAGTCGTTGCGTCAGATCATAAAACGGAAAATTTATTAGGTGGCAATCCGTGCATTACCAGCAAGTTGACTTAATGCGACATGATCAATAATTGTAATGTATTTACCTTTAACCTCAATTAAGCCAGACTTTTGAAAACGGCCTAACAAACGGCTGATTGTTTCGACAGTTAATCCTAAATAATTACCAATATCACCACGTGTCATGGTTAATCTAAACTCATGTGGTGAGAAGCCGCGGCTACCAAATCGATTAGCTAGGTTGTTAATAAAGGCTGCTAAACGTTCTTCTGCATTCTTCTTAGAAAGTAATAAAATCATTTCCTGATCGCCCATAATTTCATTACTCATTAGGCGCATGATTTGCTGTCTTAACTTTGGCATCGTGCCAGATAAAGTATCGAGCGTTTCAAAAGGGATTTCACATACCATTGCAGTTTCAAGGGCTTGTGCGAAACTTTGATGAGTTTGAGAATGAATACCGTCAAATCCAATAACATCACCTGCAAGGTGAAAGCCAGTAATTTGTTCATCACCTTGTTCAGTGATAGTGAAACTTTTAATTGTGCCTGAACGGATTGCAAAAAGAGATTTAAGAGGATCACCAGATTTGAAAATTTGATCGCCTTTTTGAACGGGCTTTTTACGCTCAATAATCTCATCGAGCTTATCTAGCTCGTTGTTATCTAGCGTAAAAGGAATACAAAGCGACTCCATACTGCAATCATGACAATGAATGGCACAACCACCTGTTGATGCGCGAAGTTGTTTTGTTTGATCTGTAGGCATATATATTCTCAATTAATTACTACATCACCATGTTAAACTAATAACATTACTTGAGCTAGTTTAGCTGCATGATTGCGATATAAATAGTCTGTAATCCAAATACTACAATAAGGATCCCACTTAAGCGCCTTACGTTCTTCTTTTGAACCCAAGTCGATAATGTTTTTGCAGCAACGCCGGCACTTAATAAAGCAGGTAGGGTACCCGCACCGAATGCCAACATAATTAATGCACCAGTTAAAGCATCCCCAGACGCCACTGACCAAGTTAATGTGCTATAAACTAAGCCACAGGGAAGCCATCCCCAAATCATGCCAGCAATAACAGCTTGATATCGACTCTTAATTGGCAATAATCTATTAGCTATTGGCTTAAGCGCACGCCATAACCCTTGGCCGAGCTTTTCTATCTGTACAATGCCAAACCAAAACTGAGCGATATACAAACCTGTTGCTATCATCATAATGCCAGCAAATAATCGTAGAGCGATCAAATAACTGTCAACATCAAACATGTAGCCTAAAGCTGCAGTACTGGCACCAGCTAACGCTCCAGCTAATCCATAACTTATAATTCGACCTGCATTGTAGCTAATTAAAAAGCTTAACTGGTTTGCGAGTCTATTACCGTTAGTATTAGGTAAATTACTCGCAAAGGCACCAATTAAGCCACCACACATGCCGAAACAATGCGCAGCTCCCATTAGCCCTACTAAAAATGCTCCCCAAATATTGTACTCAATCACCTTGTGTAGACTCGGTTGCTTTTGTTGATTTTATCACTGTTGTAGGTTCAGATGCTGAATCAGTTTCTTGATGACTATTTTGTTGTTCGGTGTTTTTCTTAATTGTTTGAGTTACATTGTCTTCATCAAATAAAATTGAAACACTTTGTCTATCGAGATCATCAAACTGTTCAGATTTTACAGCCCAAAAAAAAACGGCGACAGCGACGGCAACAAATAACATTGCTATTGGAATTAATACATAAATGATGCTCATGGTTTTATCCTTAGCAAACGAAGGCTATTTGAAACAACAATAATAGAGCTTAATGACATCCCTAAAGCAGCAATATAGGGAACAACATGACCAGTTACCGCAAGCGGTAAAATAATTATATTATAGGCAAACGCCCAAATTAAATTTTGCTTTATGATTTGATTAGTTTTTTTAGCCACGGTTATTGCTTGGCTAAATTTAGATAATTGGTCGCCAAGAAGAATGACATCTGCGCTATTTTTAGCAATAGCACTACCACTTCCCATTGCAACAGATAAGTTTGCCCCAGCAAGAACCGGGGCGTCATTGATTCCATCACCAAACATGGCGACGTTTTGCTTTTGTTGTAACTTGTTGACTAAGTCCAGTTTATCTTTTGGACTTAATCCCGCAAAGCTGTTTTTAATGTTAAGTTCTTTCGCAATAGCTAATACATGCTCTGAAGTATCACCACTCGCAATACTGACGTCTATATTTACGCTAATTAATCCATTCACAGCGGTATAACTGTTTTCTCTTATCGCATCTTGGAGAACAAAACATGCACATATTAATTCATCTACTGATAGCCAGAGTAGTTGGCCGTGACATAAACTTGCATCAACGCCAACGAATTGTGCGTTGCCTAACTTTACGGTTGAATCATTAATAACAGCAGAAAGCCCCAAACCAACATGGTTAGTAATATTTTGAGCTGTAATCCCATCAAGCTCGATATTTGCGAATGCTTTGGCAATTGGGTGCAATGAACCGACTTCCATTGCTGCTGCATAGCGGCTAGCAGTTAACTCATCTATGTTATCGGTGACGACAATATGGTTAATTGACACTGAACCACAAGTTAATGTTCCAGTTTTATCAAAAACAACATGTTCAATTAAAGGAAGTTTTTCAAATACACCAGGTTTACGAATGATTATCCCAAGTTTAGTCAAAATCGCTGTCGAACATGTTATTGCTGTTGGTGTTGCTAAGGCTAGGGCGCAAGGACATGTAGCGACCAACACTGACAACATGACCCAAAATGCATCATCTGGTGATATAAAATGCCAAAAAACATAGGTTAAAGCAGCAATAGCAATAATTGCTGTTGAAAAGTAACTTGCGGATTTATCGACCATTAACGCAATTTTAGGCTTGTTGTTTGATGCAATTTCTTGTAACCGAATTATTTCAGCAACTAGCTGGTCTTGACCCAGTGCCGTAACAGTAATTGTGATGGGCTGGTCGATATTGATAGTGCCAGCAAACACACAGTCATCAGTGGCTTTTAAGACAGGCTGTTGCTCTCCCGTTAGCATCGCTTCATTGAGGCCGGACTTACCAGAAATAATGACGCCATCTGCAGCTACAACATCGCCAGGTTTAACCAGTATTTTATCGCCAATATTGAGCCTTTTAGCAGGTATCTCTTCAATACTTTCAGTACCATTTTCATCGACGGTAATTCGGTGCGCTGTTAGCGGTATGAGTTTATGTAAATTACTCGAACTTTCTGATGCTGTCTGCTTGGCTTTTTGTTCAAAGTATCTTCCAAGTAACAAAAAGAAAGTGAACATAGAAACTGATTCAAAATAGACTTCACCTGTTCCATTAATAGTTGCAATACAACTCGCAATATAAGCACCAATAATGGCAATCGAAACAGATAAATCCATGTTGACTCGAGCGCCAAGTAAACTTCTTACTGCACTAAAATAAAAAGGTTGAGCTGAGTAAAACACAACGGGAGCGGCTAATGTCATACTGACCCAGCGAAAATAATCTCGCATTTCAGTATCGTAGGTTACAAAATAATCTGAATAAAGTGCCAGTGCAAACATCATGACCTGCATCGTCGCAAAGCCAGCGAGACCCAGTCTTAACAGGAACTTTTTTCCCTCTTTCTTACTTTGTTTTTCTTGTTCATCAATTTGATACGGAGCAGCTTGGTAACCGATACGACTTATCTCAGCGAGGATTTCACTGAGTTTGACGCATTGATTATCCCATGAGACTAAAGCACGTTGGGTGGTGGAGTTTACCGAGATACTGATGATGCCATTGAGTTGCTTTAATTTATGTTCAATTAACCAAGCACAAGCTGCACATGTAATACCGTCTATTGACAAAGATAGGGTACTATTGTTTTCGACCGCATGAACCAAATCCTGCTGAATTTCAGGCAAATCATACGCTGAATATTGTAATAATTCAGTTGGAACCAAGGCCGTTTGACGACTTCCTGGTTCGCTTCGATACTGATAATAACTGCTTAAACCTGAATCAATAATCGCTTGAGAAACAGCCTGACAACCTGGGCAACACATCTGACGTGGCTGATTGTCGATAACCGTTGTAAACTCGTCTTTTGTGATTACGGGCTCGTTGCAATGAAAACAATTCTGCATTTAAATTAGTTCAACCAATATTCAACATCGTCTGTAATTTCAATTCGTTGCTGAATTCTCCAACTTGCATCGAAGCCTTCTAGTCGAACATTCCACGGTCCAGATATAGCATTAGATAAACCAATTCGGTAATTACCTTCGCCATCAGCTGTAGCATTGATATTAAAATCTTTTTCTTCAATAGTGGGGTGGATAAAGCTTACTTTAAGTGCTGCTGTATATGCTGGTCCGCCATGTTGAGAAATTTTTAATTCGTGATCATCAACTTCAACCAAGTATTGCATACCAAGATTTTTGGCTTGCTTTATTTTACGCAAATCCATATTGATGGCTTTGCCTTCTTTGTAATAATCATCTGAAACTAGCGAATCTGCATTGTCGATGGCAATGCTCATTGCAACCATACTTTTAAGTACAACTACAAGTAAAAGTACGATGATGAACCATGGCCAAAAATGCTTATACCAAGGGAGAGGGGCAGACATAAAACGGTCCTAAAAATAAGAATTATTATGTGATTATTTTAACTCGAAAAGCCTTAATAATCACTTAAAAAAAAGGCTTCGTTTTCACGAAGCCTTTATGTTATCAAGCTGTAACTATTTGTTTGATAAGCTATAAACGTAAGCAGAAATCACATGGACTTTTTCTTCGCCTAGAATATCATTCCATGCAGGCATTACACCTGAACGGCCATTAGCAATAGATTGCATAACTTGTAAACGGCTGCTTCCATATAACCAAGCATCGTCAGTTAAGTTTGGTGCACCCATAAACTTATTACCAGTTCCATCCATACCGTGACAGGCAAAACAACCTTTCATGAATGATGCCTGACCTTGCGCAGCAAGTGTGGCGTCATGATCACGGCCAGAAAGTTTGAAGACATATTCGGCTAAACCTTGAATTTCGCTGTCTTCAATTGGTAATCCACCTTTAGGCGGCATCATACCGTTACGTCCGTTCATAATAGATGTTTTGATCGTAGCTAACTCACCACCGTATAACCAATTATTATCAGTTAAGTTAGGGAAGCCAATGCTACCTCTAGCATCAGAGCCATGACACTGAGCACAGTTTTGCAGGAATAAACGTCCACCAACCTTTAGTGCTTCTTCATCTTTAACTAACTCTTCTAAAGGAGTCGCTAAGTATGCAGCAAAGATAGGGCCGTATTTTTCATCTGCAGCGGCAACTTCACGGTCGTATTGTGAAAGACGGTTTTCACTTTTAGCAAGTTCAACAGCCTTTTTTGAATCAACTTTAATACCTTCTTCATAACCAACACTTTGATTAGAGCTTGTCCAACCAAATAACCCCTGGTAACTACCAAGACCAGGATATAAAGCCAAGTAAATTAAGCCAAATACAATACTGATGTAGAACATATAAGCCCACCACTTAGGGAGTGGGTTATTGAGTTCTTCAATACCATCAAACTTATGCCCCATTGATTCACCTTCTTCAATACCTGTTTTGTTCTTTGAACAAGCACGAAGAAGTAAGAAACAACCTGCAATAACTAACAGTGTTGGGAAAATAATCCAAACATTCCAAAAGATACTCATTACTTATTATCTCCTGAATGTTGAGTTTGTTTTGCAATTTCTTCTTCTGAAAAAATTAAGTTTGCGGCTTCATCAAAGCCAGCTTTACTTTTTGAGCTATAGGCCCAGTAAAATATGCCGGCAAAAACGACCATAACAATAATGGTTAGAATGCCTTGTAACGTTCCATAATCCATAATTGCCTCCTTATTTAAGCGCGTGGCCTAAAGACTGAAGATAAGCGATTAACGCTTCTAATTCAGTTTTGCCTTCAACAGCCGCTTGTGCGCCAGCAATTTCTTCTTCGGTATACAAATTATGATCCGGGTGGAAATTACTTAAGATTTGCATCTTATTACCAGTGAGTTTGCCATCTAGTCGGTTGTCAGCTAACCATGGGTAAGCTGGCATATTTGACTGTGGTACAACATCACGTGGATTGATTAAATGCACTTCATGCCATTTGTCACTGTAACGTCCACCAACACGAGCTAAATCTGGACCTGTTCGTTTAGAACCCCATTGGAACGGGTGATCCCATACAGATTCGCCAGCTACAGAGTAGTGACCATAACGTTCAGTTTCAGCACGTAAAGGGCGGATCATTTGACTGTGACAGTTATAGCAGCCTTCACGAACATAAATGTCGCGACCTTCAATTTCTAATGCATTATACGGCTTTAACCCTTCAACTGGTTCAGTCGTATCTTTAGCAAATAAAAGCGGAGTAATCTGTACCAAACCACCAAAACTGATAGCAATAACGGTAAAGATACCTAGCAGACCGATGTTTTTCTCGATTATTTCATGATTAAATTTCATCGTTCTGCTCCTTATGCTTTTTCTTCAGCTAATGCTGGTAAAGAATCTTTAGGGGCATTCACTGTACGCATAACGTTGTACGCCATAATGAACATACCAGTTAAGAAGAACACACCACCAATAAAGCGTACAAAGTAGAATGGGTAAGAGGCTTCTAAACTCTCAACGAAACTATAAGTTAATGTTCCATCAGAGTTAACAGCACGCCACATAAGACCTTGCATAACACCAGAAATCCACATTGCTACGATGTATAACACAGTACCAATTGTTGCTAACCAGAAATGAACATTAACAAGGTTAGTGCTGTACATACGGCCGTGACCGAACAATACCGGGATAAGGTGATATAAAGAACCAATAGACACCATCGCAACCCAGCCTAACGCACCTGAATGCACGTGACCTACAGTCCAGTCTGTGTAATGGGAAAGGGCGTTTACAGTTTTAATTGCCATCATTGGTCCTTCGAAGGTAGACATACCATAGAAAGATAATGAAACAACTAAGAAACGTAACACAGGATCGGTACGTAGTTTATGCCAAGCGCCTGATAAGGTCATAATACCGTTGATCATGCCACCCCAAGAAGGAGCGAATAAAATCAGCGACATCACCATGCCTAACGTTTGTGTCCAATCAGGTAAAGCTGTGTAATGTAAGTGGTGAGGACCTGCCCAAATATACAGTGCAATCAATGCCCAGAAGTGAACAATAGACAGTCTGTATGAGTAAACAGGACGTCCAGCTTGCTTAGGAACAAAGTAATACATCATACCCAAGAAACCAGCAGTCAGTAGGAAACCTACCGCATTATGGCCATACCACCATTGCACCATGGCATCGACTGCGCCAGAGTACATAGAATACGATTTGAATAAGCTGACAGGTACTGCCATTGAATTCACAATGTGAAGTACTGCTACCGTGATAATGAAAGCACCAAAGAACCAGTTTGCAACATAAATGTGCGACGTCGTTCGTTTAATGATTGTGCCAAAGAACACTACTGCATATGCTACCCACACAACGGTGATTGCAATATCAATAGGCCACTCAAGTTCTGCATATTCTTTACCAGAGGTAAAACCCATTGGTAGCGTGATTGCAGCTGAGAGAATAATGGCTTGCCATCCCCAGAATGTAAATGCAGCTAATTTAGGTGCAAATAAACGGGTTTGACAGGTGCGTTGTACGATATAGTAGGATGTTGCGAATAGGGCTGAAGTACCAAACGCGAAAATCACGGCATTCGTATGAAGCGGTCTAAGACGACTATACGTTAACCATGGTGTTTCGAAGTTTAGTTGAGGCCAGATTAACTGGGCCGCAATCAATACACCTACTGCCATACCAACGATTCCCCACAAAACAGTGGTTAATGCAAATTGGCGAACAATAGTGTAGTTGTAATCAGCGCCTGTAGGCTGGGAATGATTCATCATAATGCTTCCACGGCTTATTACTTTTACTTTTAATTATAGTAAAGACGGTGCTTTACCTGTTCAGGTGACACTTGACGAAAAAACAAACTGTTTTGAAGTTGGTTTTTACCGCTATGTCAAGGTATTACCTCATGTTTTTAATATCTATCACGAGGCAATGCAATGATACTTGAGCTGCGTCAAAAAAGATACTCACTGGCCATGAGTAAACTTGATCCAGATCAATTTCCTAAAGATAATGTTATCAAAATGAGTCATGAGGTTATTATTTGTGCAGTTTTTAACAAAAGCCGTTTTCTTGTTATTTTTTATTACTAATTTAGTGGGATGCGATTCACAAACGCATGCAGAACATAAAGTCATACAATCGATCGATAAGACTTTATGTCAGTTTCATCGTGAAGTTTGTAATCAAGATGTTAATGATCTCGTAGTGGGGCTTATGATTAACCCGGTTTTTGCGCCAAGTGAAAAACCATTACAGATTAAATTACACTTTTCTGCGCCTGTTTCAGATGTTCAGATGCGAATTGAAGGGCGAGATATGTTTATGGGAGTCATCCCTGTTAATCTTCAATCTGTTGATGAAGTTAATTACACTGGCACTGGTATTTATGGTTCATGCAGCAGTGATTACATGGTATGGCGAGCATTTGTCAGCTATTCATATCAAGGTCAAACTCAATCTACTTGGTTTGACTTCTTAGCCGACAACTCCGGTTAATGTGTTTGTTGTTAGCTTGACTTATATAGGAGGGATTATTTCAATCTGTAGTTAAAAAAGAATAAACGCTATTGATAATCATTATCATTAAGCTATAATTAGTCTAGGTTCAATTAGAGATTAACATTATGGCTAATTTAAACATATCTATCCCATTAGAAAAAATGGCTCTACTTATTCAAAGCGGACATTTATGTGTAGCAGACTTTAAAAGTTTGGATCAACAAACAAAACAAAAGCTATGGCAACTGTGTTTATTATCATGCAAAAAAAGGGTTAATTGTACTAACGCCAGTCAATTTATGGATCTGATTGAACAAGAAAGTCAGCTTGAAACTGACAGGATTGACATAGCCGACCTTACTTGAGTTTAAGCGTGTTAGAGCTAATTAAGCTTAAAGGATTCGTTTATTCAATAGTTTACTTAGTTTCGTTGTTCAGGTTGGTATCAAGAAATCTCCTAACAATAGATTAGCAATAATTCTGTAATTGAAGAGTATTTCTGGCTTATAACTTTCATTTTATTAGCTATGCATACCTGGCAATAGCTTTGACTTCTGAGTTGTCTTTTAATCTGCAGGCTATTCTTCAAATATGAATACCGGCCATAAAATATCTGAAGGTGGCATAACTGTGTTCAAGACAACAGCGATTGAATATACGCGCTGCTTTAGCTAAAACAATCAATCATGAATGTCTCCAATGAGATGCTTCATGAGATCACATTTACATCTCACGAGTATTATTTAAAGTCATTATTTATAAAGTCACAATTAAAGTCACAATTAAAGTCACAATCTGACGAAGTTCTAACAAGACCAATGATTGTCTCAAGAACGAATCATTGTCTTTGGAAAACAACTGAATGAAAAACTCGATATCTGTCATAGGCAAGTCAATCTAAAGATATAAACATTAAAGACTGCAAACACTCATTCAACAAACAATCACACACGACTTCGCACAATGTATATTATGTTAAATAAGATAATTATCAATATACATACTCAATCTAACTACGTAACCGAACTCACTACCTTTAGCCCGTATCCTTACCCATTTCTGTAAAATTGATGAATTAACACGCGTCGCTGTGTAAATTCTATGGGTATTGCCCTTGATTACCTTTTCAGATTTTACGTAGCGACGCGATAAATTAGATGTGATCTAGCGGTTTGTTTGCTGCACTTTGGTGTCTTTCTATTTGTGTGGTGTGTAAATACTGGGATGTGGTATCAATGCTTTCATGACCCGCATCAGCTTGAACGTGCGACAATGGCCTTTGGTTTATATTAATATCATGTGTTATCCCAGTATGGCGGATATTATGCGCAGTTAGTTTTCTCATTAATAAGCTATCTTGTTCAAACCCATCTTCAAGTGCTTTATCTGCAGCCAGGCCAATGATTTTATCCAGCTCGTCTCGAATTTGTCTTATGCCTAGGTTCGCGCTAATTTGTCCAGCTTCTCGACCATGTGCTGCCGCTTTATGCCTAGTAAACAATGGATGTTGTTCAGTGATACTTGGTAAGTCTGTTAACCCTAAGTAAGCTCGGTATTGAGTTAAACTTTTTAATAAACTTTTTGAAACGGCAATATTTCTGGCTTTGCCACTTTTAGAAAATGGCACATGGAAGTACCAAGTTTGAGTATGACTGTCTTGTCTAAATTGCGACATCATTGGTGAATAACCAGCTCTGGCACTGATTTCTGATATACGTAAATAACAGCAATACATCAGATTAATGAGAAACAAGCTACGTTGATGTTTTTCAGGTTCGTGTTCAGCCATATTGTTTACGGTACTGACAACATAAGACCATTGTAACTTCGTGAATGCATGATTGTTATCATCTTCATTCTTTACATATTTATGATTAATCGCAAAACGGCTATGCTTAAGCCATAGTTGAGCTGGGTTTCTTTCTGTGTATTCTTCACTATTTAAATATCCATAAAATGAAGAAAGAATAGCGATTTTTGTTTTAAGTGCATTGTCACTCAATACATAAGGTTGTTTTTCACCGTACTGTTTTTTGCCAACAAATGGGCGCCATTGCGCATTTGGCACTCGTTCATCCAATGTTTCATCTTGCTTAAATTGGGCAACATTGAAGTAGCCAATAAGCTGCTCAGGTGGTTTTTCACAATAACTAATATAACGACTGATATCTTTTCTAGTGAGATGAATTGGTGATAATGAGGCTACATCAAAACACCAGTGTAGAAATGTAGTGAGTTCGCTACGATAGGTTTTATAGTTATTTTCTGATTGTCTTTGTTCAAACAACCAATCTGAACAGTGCTCAATAATTAAACCAGCATCATGGACTTTGGTTAAGGAAACCTGAGTAATATACTGATTAACATAACTATTTCCAGTTAATATAAATTCAGATTTATCAAACAACGGATATACAGGGGGAAATTCTTGCGACATAGTTCATCTGCAATATAAGCTCAATAAGGCGTTGATTATAACAAGTTTATTCCCGTATGATTAATGCCGATAACGTTATTTATCGGCATTAAAATACCTGAAATTAAATGATGATTAGATTACAGCGAGTACTTTTTTCAACAAGGTTTCCGCATTGGTTGGTTTCACAATGTAATCTATAGCGCCAAGTTCTCTGCATTCAATAAAACTTTCTTTATCTGAATTACTTGTCAGCATAATAACTGGCAGTTTATCGAGTATGTTCATTTTGTTCATCGTTTTTAAGGTATCTATGCCATTTAGAACCGGCATGTCAATATCGAGCAATACTAGTTCAGGTTTGCAGTTTTTTAGTTTATTGATGGCCTCTGCTCCATTAGTGGCGACTTCTACATCAAACCCTTTTGGTTTTAAAATCGTGGTAATGATTTTTAACATCACATTCTGATCATCAACCACAAGAACTAACGGCATTTTCTTTTTAAAACTTGATGTAGCGCCCTTCACTTTGCTGCCTATCTCTTTGAAATAGCTTTGGTTATGTGCCTTGAAATTTTCAACTTTAGGTTTTATTTTTGATACATGGCCATTCATTGTTTCAATTGAATCAGTAGGTTCAAGGCTACAGAGGTTATCGATCTCAGCGATGAGCTCATTTAACAATTCATGTTGAATCCCCTTCTCATCGCTGATTGAAGTTTCAACTTCATGCAATTGTATAGAGACGTTTTGTAATTTATTAATAATCGTTTTTTTGTCTTCTTCGTATAAGTGCACTTTATCCTGACTTGTAAGCAAATCGCACATCTGGGCTATTGAAAGTCGAATTCGGTTCATATCATATATTGGTTTAAACGTTTCGTAACTGTAGAACCGCCCTTTTGAACACTCAAAATATGCTGCTTCACGATGCTCTCGACAGCAAATTAACAAAGACAAATGCTCCTTATTGAATAAATTTTTTGAATCGTTCAGTTTTTCAATAATTTCATTAAATTCTACCGCCTCTTTCGGCTCTTCAAATGCATAAATGAACAGCAAAGGTCGTGTCTTATCTTCGGTAAATTTTATAAATTGGTCTTGGTTTGTGTTTATTTCGCAATACAATATCTTTTGATACTTATTCCTAAGTATCTCTTGTATCACTTTTTTTATCTCTATAGATTGATAAAAAACAACGACATTTACCAAATTGTCCATAGGTTGTCCTTCTTATATGAGTTATCGACCATGTCGTTTAACACAAGGCGCAGTTATACAACTTCTCTTTGTTTTAATATTTGATTAATTGCGCTGAGTTCTTTATCTATTTTAGGATACTTACTTTCAATACCATCAAAGTCAGTGTTATTTTTTTCTATCCATTTAAAAATATCACTCAACTCAATCGCGCCACTAGAAACTGATGCGCCTTTCGCTGCATGACTTTTACTGCGAATGATTTCTGAGTTTCTTTCGGCGCAATGTTGTTTTAATGCTTCATAGTCTTCATTCACGCTAGTCCAAAACATGGCTAAAATTTCATTAGTGATACTTTCATCATCTGTTCCAATGACCGCTTTTAATTTTTCAAAATCAATTGAATTATTGTGTTGCTCAACACCATTTGTCATTGAGTAAGAAACACTTTCGGGCTGTTGGTGAATACCAGTAAGCGGTAAATATTGAACTAGCTTTTCTTGAAGAAGATCTATTTCTATTGGTTTAGCTAAATAGTCATCCATACCTGCTTCTAAACAGTTTTCTGATTCGCCCACCATTGCGTTTGCTGTTACTGCAATGATGGTTATTGGTGAACAATTTTGTTTTAACTCTTGCTCTCTAATGGTTCTAGTCAATTCAAGACCGTCCATATTTGGCATATGACAATCAGTAAGTAATAAATTGAATCGACCAGACTGCCATTTTTCAAGAGCTTCAACACCATCATTTGACATTTCATATGCATAACCCAGGCTTTCTAATTGTTTACCTAGTACGAGGCGATTTGTTGGCTGGTCTTCCGCAACCAATATTAAGCTATTAGTTTGTTCTGCTTCTTCAATCGTTTGCGTAATGACTTTCTCAAACGATTGACTGTTTTCAGTTGACCAATCTAATGCAGGGCTTTCAAGGCCGCACAATACCGCCATTCCGAATATAAACTCTGTGGGTTTGTAAGGATGAGCGGCACAAACATAAGTATAAGGATCTAAATGTCCCTTTGTTGCAATAGGATCATCATTAAGAATAAGTGTTTTAATTGACTGACTTATTTCAGTAAAAGATACACTATTGTTATCGGTAATCAGTAAAGCATTAGAGGTATCCTGAGCTAGACTTTCAAGTTCATCGAACTCAACACTTGATACTCGATTACAACACAATTGATTTAGAATCATCAAACACGCATGTTTACGTTCTTCATTACTTATCGATACTAAAACATTGAACTTTTTAAAATCAAATTGTGAAAAAGCGCCGTTATCAAGTTGCGTTAGCTTTTCTATTAAGGGCAAAGTGACCTTAAAGTTACTTCCCTTACCTACTTCACTTTCAATTTCAATGTTTCCATTCATTAGTTCAATAAATGACTTAGTAATACTTAGCCCCAAACCCGTTCCGCCAAATTTACGCGTCGTTGAGGTATCAGCCTGTGTAAATGGAACAAATAAGGTTTCTTGTTGAGACTGTGATATCCCAACACCGTTATCTATGACTTCTAAAATAAGATTCTCATTAGTTAATTGAGTCCTGATAACCACTACACCTTTTGAATTAAGGCTTTTCGAAAACTTAACAGCATTGCCCGTTAGATTTAAAATAATTTGTCTTAACCTAACTGAATCAAATAACAATTCTTTCGGTATTGATAAATCTGGGTAAATATAAATTTCCACATTATTGTTTGAAGCATTAATCCAAAGGCTATCGATAGTTTTTTCTAAAATAGACAGTACGTTACATGGATTTATATCTAACTCTATTTGTCCAGATTCAATTTTAGAAAAATCCAAAATATCATTAATAATATCTAACAGTGAAAAAGACGAATCACGAATAGTCGTGGCCATTCGTTTTTGGTCTGCATTTAATGGCGTATTTTTGAGCAGATCAATCATACCAATAACACCATTCATCGGTGTTCTAATTTCGTGGCTCATGGTTGCTAAGAAACGAGATTTAGCTTTACTCGCCTGACGCGCTGACTCTGTTTCTTTTTCTAATTTTTGTTGTACTTGTTTTTCATGGGTCAGATCGACATTAATACCGTACATCGTCACAGGTAGATTATTTTCATCCAGTGATAAGTTTGCAGCACACTGCAGCCAATGAATGGTTTTGTCTTTTCGATTTATGATTCTAAATTCGGTCTTTAATGATGTTATGTTAGAAATTGCATCGCTGACTTCTTGTTCGGCCTGTTCTACGTCATCAGGGTGCACATTATCTCGCCAATCCTTGTATTCAATACTCTTACCGTCTTCAACTCCGTATAAGCGGTACATTCTTGAATCCCAATTTAACTGACCTGTTTTTATATCAAATGACCAATTACAAACGCCGCCAGCTTCTGATGCTAAATTTAAACCACTCAATAATTTATCACGTTCAGAATTTGCACGATGTAGCTCTTCTGCAGACTGTTGTCGTTCAGTTATATCTTCTACTACAGCAATAAAGAATTTTGGTTCGTTACTGTCTGCATCTCTTACTAATGACACAGATAAATTAGCCCAGAAAAAAGAACCATCATTTCTTATATAACGTTTGTCGGTATTAAAATACGTTATTTCATCTGCTAATAACTGCTTAATGTATTGATAAGATTGCTCTAAATCATCTTTATAAGTCACGTCTTTGATACTTTTACTAAGCAGTGTATCTTCGTCATAACCTAATATTTCGCACATTTTGGTATTAACTTCGACAAACTTAGTATCTACCCCAATCCGACCGATACCAACGGCTGCTTGGTTAAATGCCGTTCTATAAATCAATTCTTGTTCATACAATTTTGTTTGTAATGCTAATTCTCTTTGCTTAATTTGTTCTTGGAATGAAATATCTCTGATTATGGCGACATACATAGCTTTAGCATCTAATGTTGTTTCGCCAACTGACATTTCAATTGGTATCTGGTGCCCAGCTTTATGGAGCCCAAACAGTTTTTTAGGTTCGCCAATGTAATCTTTTATCCATGAGTTGAATGGAATATTGTTTGCTTGTTCCAATTGTGTTGGCTGTAAACCTGCTAATAGTATATTAATGTTTTTATCGAGTAAGTCGTTACGGTTTCGGCCGAATATTAATTCTAAAGAGCGATTAGCATCTTGAATAATACCGTTTTGATTTAATACGATTGTACCGTCTAGCGCCGCATCAAAAACGGCTCTTAATCTATCTGCAGAATTTTTCGACTCTTTAGTTCGCTCTTCAAGTATTAATGACATTTCTGTCATCGTTTCTTCTTCTTTTCTTTTGTCTTCGGTTATGTCATTTTGTACGCCAATAAAATGAGTTAACTCCTTGTTTTTATTATATACAGGGCCTATAGACAAATTATTAATAAAGGTCTCACCCGTTTTGGTGTAATTAGTAATAACAACATTGCATGAGACTCCTTTATTAATAGCATGTGCCAGATGTTTAACCTTGTCTTTTTCTGTTTTAGCCCCTTGTAAAAAACGGCAGTTTTTACCCAAAACCTCTTCGGGTCTATAGCCAGTAATTTGGGTAAAAGCTCGATTAATAAAGATGATAGGTTGATCAGGTAAACGCACATCTGAAACGACAATACCTGTGGACGTAGAATTAATCGCACTACGTTGTAACTCGAGTAACTCTCGTTGTTCTACATTTTTATTAATTAGCTTTGTTCTTTCTATAAATTTACTTTCAAGCTCTTTTAACGCGACATGTAAATCTGCTGAAATATATTTACTATCAATACTAGTTGAAGAGTCTGTAGCTAAATCACTAACAAAATTAGAAAGTTCGTTCAAAGGATTCAATAAGTTCTTAAATACCGAATACATTAGTATGAAAAAGACAATAAATAAGAAAAATAAAAAGATACTGGCATTTTGTATCATCACAACCGATGCGGAAAAGGCCTCATCATGATCAATTCTGACGAGTGTGGACCAACCTATTCCTTGTAATTCATTGTAACCCTCAAAGTGATTATAAATTGTTATTTGCTGCTCATCATTTTGATCATAGGATGATATTTCAGTACCAGAAAAACCGGCTATTGCTCTATCTGCACCGATAACACCCTCTTTAACAAGGTTAATGTTGCTGATACGGTCAAAGTTACGTACATATTTTGATTGTTTAAAACCAATTGGATCATATTCAACTATCAATACACCTTTGGCATCAATTAAGGACAGTTCTACGTGATGAAGATCTTTTTCTGCAAGCTGGTTATAGATACTTTTAAATACTTCTTCTACCACATAAAAGTCGATGATATTGACCCAGATGCCTATCATTTCCCCTTCAGTGCTCAGTAAAGGTGTGCCAATAAGTAGATCAAATCTATTTTCATACTTATCAATAAAGCTTCGTTGTGGACCGAATAAATAAACTTGATTACTTCTATTATTTTTATGATTTTTAATGGCTTTAAACCATTGGGAATTAGCGATGGTAACTTGGTCTAAATTAGATGGCGGTATAGAAATTGATTTGTAATTCTCTGTGTTTTCGACAAGAATTTTACCTTGTAGATCAAGTACAGCAATTTTAGTCAATGTATTGCGACTTTTAGCTAGATTATTTAATTCTTGTTGGAACAGTTCCGATGTTAACTTTGTATTGAAACTCGTTTGATCAATCTCACCTAAGAATAACGGCAAAAACTCAGCATCTAGATAGCTTTGATAAAGGCTCTTTTCTATTAAGCTTGTGAGTAATTTTGCATCACGTTCATAGAAAGAAATAGTCTGCTCTTTTAACAAATTATTTATTGAAATTGAAAAGACCAATACACCCACAAACAAGATGCAAATAGATATAAAAAATATCGTTGGAATAGGCTTAGAAAGTTTCAAAGTTTTGATTCCTCTAACGAGTTTACCCCATAGCTCAAACCGCTTTCATTTATCTCATTAACAATGTCATGAGCGGCCAGCGGTTGACTAAAATAGAAACCTTGTGCAACTTTACATCCGAGCTTTATGATTAATTGCTTGGTTTCAAAATCTTCAACCCCCTCTGCCACGGCTAACAGATCCAAATCTTTTGCTAATGAAATACTACGTCTAAACAGGGCTTTAGACTTATCGTTGTTTAGTATGTCAGCAACGAAGCAACGATCTATTTTAAGTTCGTTAAAAGGCAACATGTGCAGTTGTTCAAGTGAAGCGAACCCTGTTCCAAAATCATCTATAGATAATTTAAACTTCATCATTCTAAGGCGCAGTAAAGCAACAATCATCACTGACGGATTAGAAGGAATCGCTGTTTCAGTTAATTCGCAGGTTATTGCGTCATTGTTTATGCCGTGTGTTGCCGCTGTTTGTTCAAGCCAATGTGGAATAGTCTCATCATCTAACAACTTGCCAGATAAATTAATCGATAAGTTTAGTTTTTTATATTCGGGTTTTAACATTGAAAAATACTGAAACGCATCATTGATAACGGCTTTAGTCAACGGCATGATTAAATCAGTTTCTTCGGCTTTATTAATAAACTGTGAAGGCAAGATAATTTGACCATTGTCTACAATTCTTGCTAATGCTTCAAAACCACATATTTCATTGGTCAATAGATTATATTGTGGTTGAAAAAACGCTTTTACATGTCCATTAACAATATAATCCTTGAGATCATGCTCGGTAATATCTGGCAATGGAGTTTGATACTGCTTCATGTTTATTGATGCTGCTTGCTTAATAAACGACTGAAGCATATCGGAGGTGATTGGTTTAGGGACAATACCTAGAATATTAAGGTGATAATGGGTTGCGAGTACTTTAGCAGAGTTAAGTAAGCTCTGATCTTCTCCACTAAATAATACTATTGGGGTAGCATACTGTAACTCAATAAGTCTTTGTAAAAGGTATAAGCCATCTTTCACTGGCATATTTAAATCACAAAATATCAGGTCGAAATGATTTGTTTTTATTAATTCGAAGGCCTCTAATCCATCAGCAGCTTCTGCAATAGTGTATTGACCTAATAGGCCAAGACTTTTCGAGAAAATTTTTCGGATGACAGCTTGGTCATCAACTATTAATACAGAGCGTATTTCCTTCGTCACCGTCCCTCCGTTATGCGAATATCCCTTTCTTAAATATGAGTATAGTCAGGAATATTAAAAACGGGTAGCTAACCAAAAGTATAAGTCCTTGTATCTGATGAATGTTATGCTTTGCTTATTCGTTTAAACGGCGAAGTGCTATTTTAGAAACAAAAAAGCCGCCAAAGGCGGCTTTTTTCGAATAAAGAATTTGATTAGAAATTCATTCGGGCATTTAAACGGAATGTACGACCCGTTTGATATTGATAAACGGTACGCGAATCTGTTGCATCTCCACTAATTGGGCTTCCCTCATCTAACACATTGCCATTCACATTTAAGAATCGGCTTGTATAGTATTGGCGAATGCCTTCATCAGTTAAATTCACTGCTTGGAATGAAAAGGTAACAAAATCATTTAGTTTATAACTAGCTGAGAAATCGAGGGTTTGACGCCCTTCTTCCCATAGAGAACCTGACTCCCAAGAACGTTTAGCTAATTGATCACTATTACCTCGGTATGACAACCTAAGTTGATGACCATTCTTTTCCCAAAATGCGGTGACATTATAACTATGCTCTGGTGTGTAGGCGACTTGTAAAGCTGGTAATTTCACTGAATCATCTATCGATGACACCTCTTGGTCATATTCACTATCTTGGTATGTATAGTTTGTTTGAACACCTAAACCAGATAACCAACCAGGCAACATGTCAAAGGTTTGAATATACTGTAATTCAACCCCTTTAATCGTCGCACCTTTACCATTTTTAATTCGTGTGGTTTTAAATTGCGCACACATTTGTTCTAAATCACCTGAGTACATCCAGTCTTCACGGAACTCATCACTGCCTTGGAAGCGTTTAGGCATACATTGTTCAAGACTGTCTTGTCCTGCAACTAACACGAGATCATCAGGATTATATGACTCACCTTCAGTTAAACCAACATCACGTAAATCATCCATGTAGGTAACAACGGTTTCTGATTCTTCAAAGTTAGTCATATCTTTGTAGAATAATCCTGCTGAAAGCATACTGGTTTCATTGAAATACCATTCATATGATAAATCTAGGTTGACTGACTCAAGTGGGTCAAGCTTTGGTGAGGTTAATGTGATTGTATTATTACGGTTGTAACCACCCCATTGTGTTTCACTCACTTTAAAACCAGGACGTAATGAGTCTATTTGTGGTCTAGACATGGTTTTAGATGCTGCAAAACGTAAAATCGTATCGTCTAAAAGCATGTAATTTAGATTTAAACTCGGTAAAAACACGTCATAGTCATGTGTACCAGTAACATCAAAAGTTCGACGACTTCGATCTTCTGTAGCAACTAATTGACCATTCTCATCAAACTGACGATCACCATATACATAGAATTTTTCAGTAGAGACATCACTGTGACGCCACAACCACCAATCAGTCTCGTTAGGATTGCCACGCACAGTATTTGGGTCGAAACATGGGCCTTGATCAGCAATTAAAACATCATCGGTTAGATCATTTGTTCCAACGGTATCATAACCTTGTCCATCAACTCGTCCCCAACGCGCTTCAGCATTCCAGTCTGTACCATAAAATGGAATACCACCACATTCAGGTAAACTTGAATCCCGTAGTTCAGCAAGTTTAAAGGGATCCATTAAACGGCCAACGTTTCCTGGGTCAAAAGCAAATTGCACCCCTGATGATCCTGCTGTTGATACTTCTGTTTTTACATAACGCACACCAAGATCACCTGACAATCGGCCTTCAAATAAGTCAAAGTTTGCTTTTAAATAAGTAGCAAAATTTTCAAGTTCAGCTGAGCGGGTATTAGAATCATCGGGCGAAAAGCCAACAGATGGAGAACCCAAGGCGACATCGAATGCTTTAAAGGCAGAGAACGTGGCCCAACCATCTGTAAATGCATCACGTCCATAGCCATTGCTTGACATAAAATCGTCAACAGGGAAATCGGTGTCTGTTGCAAATAAATCACCACTAAGGGATATCAAGCCATCATTGAGCACAGCAGGATTACCGGTATAAGGGTTGTTAACCACAATACCTTCTCCAACGCTGTTGAATGCATTTTGTTGATCATCAACATATTTTTCGCGTTCAGTGTATTTAGCGCCAAATTCAACGCTGGTGATAGGCCCAGCATCTAACACCCAATCAAAATCTACAAATGCTGATTTTTGAACATCTTCCACAGCAACAACTGATCGATTTAAAAAGGTTAAATGCTGCGCATCTAATTCATCAGGATTAAAGCCTGTGGTGCTATAGTTATCCCAAACATTTAACGGGTCGCCAAATTCGTTATTCGCACCGTAATCAATTAAGCCCTGACCACCCACTAGGGTACAAGGTCCGTTAGTACAGTCATAACCAACAGGTTCAATATCTGTTGCTGGAACATTCTTAATCAACCAGCGATTGATGTTGCCATAGTTTTGCATGGCAATATACACTTGATTGTCTGGGATACGCTCAGACTTCGAGTAACCTAAACCCGCTTCCATAATGAAGTTATCTGAAATGTCGTGGCGAACGTCAAATGAGATTAAAGTGTTTTCTTCTTCATATTTGTTTTCAGACTGAATTAAACCACCGTCGCCAAATCGATTTAGATACTTTGTGAACGTATTTGTTTTGGTATCAATCGTATGCCAATTTTCTTGTGGATCACTCCAAGCAGATGGGCCACCACCTAATCCTGGATCGACACCCTCGATCATATTACCTTGCTGGCCACTTCTTACTTGTACACCATGCATCGAGCTTTCGAAATCTTGTTTGGTATAATTGGTGTTGAGGTTAAATTCTGTTGCACTGGTTGGTGCCCATTGCAGACCTAAATTAAAATTAAGGCGTTCAACATCATTATGACTTAATTCGTATCGGCTATTCTTGTTGGTGATGCCCCACACATCTTGTACTTGGTTGCCTTGTGTGTCTGTTGCAAGGTGTGAAAATTCTGAAACCCATTGATCAGCGGCATATTGATCACGACGATATGAATTTGTTTCGGATACTGCGGTAAATATAAGACCAAACGTGTCATCTAAGAATTTTTCTGAAATCGTCCCAGATAAACGATAATTTTCATCTTCCAGTAAATCGTTATAACGGCCTTCAACAGTCAAATTGCGGATTTCATAATTTAAATCTAAGGGCTTATTGGTTATTAAATTAATATTTGCACCTAAAGCGCCTTCTTCATGATCTGCACTCGGTGTTTTTACTACCTCGATTTTTGATAAAATATCTGATGAATACTGCGATAAATCGACACTTTGGCTAAAGTCTGTTGAACCTAACTGTACCCCATTTAAGCTAATATTATTTTGTTGTGAATTTGCACCACGAACAGTAATTCTCGACCCTTCACCATCAACTGATTGAACAGTCACACCGGTAACACGAGATAATGCATCAGCAATATTTTGATCCGTTGATTTACCAATATCTTCTGCATTGATTGAGTCAGTTAAATTTTCCGCAAAGCGTTTATCGTTAATGGATTTTTTTAAACTCCCTTTTAATCCTTTTACTTGGATTACTTCCATTTCTTCTGTGGAGTCATTATTCCCTTCTTCTGCTGATACCTGTAATGACATCGCAGTTAGCAAGGCCAGATACACTGAGCTGTATTTATAAGTTTTGTTTTTAAATGGCATGTCTACTCCCCCAAGAGCGTTTATGTTTCTGCCTCATTGAACTGCAAAAGTTAAAATAATGTTGCAACTCTGTTTGTAGACATTACTGATCAATAAAATAACTGTCAACATAATTTTGTTAACAATATTCAATTAATCATATTCCTAAACAATGCCATTTATAATTAAGGTTTATTTTATAATAAACGGTTTTTTTACAATATATTAACGTGTATTACGTGAGAAATAAATTACTGACACTAATCTATTAGCCGCTGATTTTATTGATAATATCTATCTAATAATAATTAGCGGCATAGTCAGAATTTTGAAATAAAGCGCAATAGCATTTTCTACTGTATTGAGTCAATATCTAGATAAATACGCCACAAAAATGCAGTATTTGTTATTGAATGTTTGTTCAAATTGCGGAAAATAAAAGAGTGATTTTATGAGTTGATAGGCGTGAAATGTTAATTTTTTGATAAAAATATGCCGGTAAATCTTAGTGTTTGACTTTAGCCGGCATATATCATTTTATGACCGGCATATATCATTTTATGACCGGCATATATCATTTTATGAATTGTCGCTTGAAAATGGTTTAAGACCATTTGTGCAAAAAAGGCCAACCTGGAAATTGCTTACCTTTGTTTGGATCGGTATTCCATTCCCAACATTCAAATTCAAATTGTTGGGCTTTGTGGTCAACCTTCACAATACCATAGCCCTCGCTCTTCAATGATCGGTCTGCCAAAAAGTTACTCCATGAATTTTTGGTTTGTTGCTTAAAGTCATCATAAGTTACTTTCGGGTTGGCAACGGCCAATACGCGCATTTTATTACCAAAGATGTCGGTAAAGTTGCCAGTATTAGGATCATTATTGAACGGGTTATCAAGTTTGCCTAAACCTTCAAACCAACGCTGCCAGAATGCGGCTGCTGCAGGGCCGGCGAAAAATAGCGGTCCATCATCAAAGGTATCAAGCCCTTGTTTGGCCATCATTGGTAAATGTTGGTCGCCACAGATCACCACGGCACCGGCGTCTTTAATCAGCTTAACTGCACGGGTTCTACCATCAGGTGGATAGCCGTTTGAGTCATAATCTAATAGCGGCTCTAAGTTGCTTTTAGTTTGAGGTGATCCCCAAATAGAGGAGGCAATACACACTTTAGGTAAGCCTTTGTCCATATCGGCCCATGCACGCAAAAACTGCTCTTGACGATGACCTAACAACTCTCCCTGAGTGTGTACTGGATTGATATTAATATTACGCCTTGATTTAAACTTTCTATCTTCAACCAGCGCAAAACTCACGCCACCATACACAAAGGCACCATAAGTTACCGGAATATCATGATCTATTGGCGTAGGATCATACGCATCCGGATTATGACCATGCTGCATACGGTAAACCATTTTAACCAGCGCTTTGGTTTCCATATAGCCGCCATCTTCTTCAGTGCGTTTGTCTCCTTCTAGTACCACAGGATCCCTACCGCCGACTCCCCACAAATTGCCTTGTAATACATCATGGTCATCGGCTAGCAATATCGACGGTTTATTTCGTATTGAATCTCCAAATGTCCAATACCATAAGTACCAGCGATACAACATATCTAAATAAGAATCAGGTCTTCCACGCCATACTTGCGTGGGCGTTGCTTCATAATATTGATCACCACAAAACACATACATATCGGGTTCATGACTATCACAATTACCGACTAACTCAGTATGCGGAAATAAAATGTTTTCAGGACCAAAACGACCTAATAGCTTTTCTTGTTTCAAGCGCGTTTTGTAGTGTTCAATATCTAGTGACAAGTTGGTCGGAACTAAACAAGAATATAATGCAATCGACAACGTCTTAGACTGACCAGGATCTTTTAATATTTGACCTTGGTAAAGTACCTCTGCGATACCTTTATCATGACTAACAACCCGGTAATCATATTCTTGTGTATTATCCCACCCCTCTACTCTAAATTGAATGACATAACCGGGTTCAATTTGCGAAGTAGTAGATTGCCATTCGGTGTTTGATGATTGACGATATTCAAGTGTAACCTTGCGATATTCATTATCAGCAACAGGCATAAATTGTGCACTTAGCTTTAATACTGATTTATTCAGGCTATGCATACAGCCAATAACTGGTCCTAATCCTCTATCATCAGATTGAGACAGTTTGTCACCACCGGACTGAATATCTTCAAACGCCCATCTTGCGCCACTTTTTTTTGATGGCATTGATGACAACAACATCACGCCGCCAAGTAATTCAGAACTAGGTACACTAGTACGAACAATAAAGCCTAATTCTTTGTTGGTTTTACTGTCTATGGCGATCAAACGCACATCAAAGTTATTATTTGATACTGGGTCAATATGGCAATCTAAAATGATTTCACGGTCATGAAGTTGGCCGATATTAACTGTATTAGTTCTAACCACTTTTTCGAAAGCCAGCGGCTTATTGGTGTCAGAAAAATCTCTAAAACTTAGCTCACCTTTGTCATTAATGACCGCCATAAAGCCGCCATTTTTTCCCGATGCGCGTTGAATTAACGCACTAGCACGGTAATCAAGTTGGTCTGCACCTGCCGCTAATAAAAAACCACAAAAACCGGCTTTAGTCGGCGTTAAGTTACTGACTTTTGCTTTGATACGTGCTGGCTTTGGTGCGTTGTTGAGTTGGCGAGTTAAAATAGACACTGTGCGCATTTCAAAACCACGCTCACCGCGAATACATTCAATTTTACCCGCATTCAAGCGCCAATCTTGCAAACGATTACCCCAAAACGCTTTTCCAAGCCAAGGGCGTTGAACATTGCTTGGCAATAATTCAACGGGGGTTGTTTTTGTTAATGAGCGTCTACTAGCTGCAGCTCTTGCTGCTTGTGTCGGAAACAGCATGCTTCCTGCAGCTAACGCTGACAGCTTTATAAAACTTCGCCTATCCATAAGCGCCTCATTTTTAATTTGTCACTGAAATGACTTAGATAGTTAAACCTTCAACAATTAGGCCTAGTAATTAAATAGTGTTTAGTTACTGTTTTGAAATGTGCCTGCATCAAGGATTTGTCGTTTTATGCTAAAGCGACAAATATAATTCCAATTCCAGCTTGGATCATACTTATGACATAAGCCCCAATCTAAACCTGGTTTAGCTGTTTCAGAGCCGCCACGATACAAGCCAATAGCTTCAGGTGCGCCTTTAATATGAGCTTTGATTTCAAAATTTTGGCCATCTTTGGCAAACTGTATGGTATTTTTTTCTGGTCCGTCTGTTGTTAATAATGACGCTATACCACCTTCAAAATTCCAAACCACCACTTCGTGTCCACTGTTTGAAATTGGGTTTAACTCAGATTTGATATACGGTCCTTGAATATTGTCAGCAACTGCCACACCATGCTTAATTTCACGTCCGCCAAAATTCATTTCTTCACCCATAGTTTCACCTTTGTAATAAAGGTAGAACTTGTTATCGAAAAACAGTAAACACGGATCATGTACTTTATGGCTGTCAAAACTCCCTTTGCTGGTAACATGAAAGCGATTATCTTCATCTCCTCGCCATTGCCCATCTTTACTTGGACTTAAGATAGGAGAAGCTGATTTATGCCAAGGGCCATAAGGGCTATCTGAACTGGCCAATGCAATTTCTTCATATTGTCTGTTGGTGTAAGGTGTCGTCACAGTTTGATAGACAAGGTAATAACGACCTTGGTGAGCTAATACTTCAGGTGTAAAAATAGCGCGATCATCATATTGGCCACTTTGGCCCCGTTCAATGGCTACACCTTGCTCTTTCCATGTTTCACCATCTGTCGACGTTGCATGCCAGACTTCCGTTAAATCCCAAGGAAACACTTTGTCGTCTACGTTTTCAGAACCAAAGCCGACCGTTTCCCCGATACCTTTGGTATACCAGCAATGCAAGACTCCATCGACACTAATCACAGATGAAGGATCCCGTCTAATTACACCTTCTTCATAGGCAAAATCACCTTTCAAAGGCGTTACATCAAACTCAACTAACCAATCAGACGTTGTTTGGTCATATCCTCTTTCGATTGCTCGTTTACTAGCAAGGCTCAACGGTTTATTAGGGTTCATTTGGGTTCCTAAAATATCTTTTGTTTTTATAGTTAATGCGGCTATTAATTTTTAAAGTCGTAATCACTAATCACGTTTATGCACAATTATTGTTGATTTTAGATTTCATCATTTGTTGATAAACATCACCAGGGAGTAAAGCGCCTTTGTGCTGCACAACTTCACGAGCAACAAAACAAGCGTCTGCAAGTGCGAGAGAAATACTGTTGCCAGCTAACCTACTGGAGAGATACGTACCAGCAAATGAGTCACCTGCAGCTGTTGAATCGACTTGTTGAGGAGCTGGATTAAATGCTTGATGGTCTATTAACGAACTAGAGTCATATATATAAGTACCATCAAGGCCACTCTTTACTACAATCTCTGATACCGCTAAGGATTGGCAATACAGAGCGACTTCGGTAGCGTTGTTATGGTTATAAATAATCTGATGTTCTTCTACACCAGGTAAGGCAATATCACAGTGCTGGTAAGCTAAATCAAACCACGTTTTTGCATGTTCAACAGACTGCCACATTGCGATGCGGTAATTAGGATCAAAGGCGATTAATGCACCCTGTTGGCGAAATTTCTGTATGAGATTAAGCAGTAAATGTTTATCTTCATCAGTGAGAATCCCTAACGAAATACCACTAAAAAACACGAGATCAACTTTACCAATACGGTTTAATAATTTATCCGTCGTTAGCACTTTCATCATCTGAGTGGCTGCAGACTGATTACGCCAATAGCTGAAACTGCGTTCACCTTGATTATCAGTAGCGATGGCATAAATACCAATTGTTGCTTGCTCAATACTTAACGCCGATTGACTGTTAATACCGTTTTTATCCCACGCAGCTCTCATTGCTTTACTAGGTTGATCATGACCAATTGCACTAAAGAATTGACAATCAATTTTTGGCTCATATTGTTTGGCGTAGACCAAAGCATTGTATGTGTCACCAGCAAAAGCACGGTGTAACAATGACGTAGAATATTCAGATAGTTCCATCATGCACTCGCCAATGGCTAACATAGACTTCATGTTTATGCCTCTCTTTTAGCGAGTGGGATACTATTATCTTTGTTATCAGTGTGTTTGCCTGAGAGCAAAATTTCTATTTCTTCAATACTTTTATTTTTCGTCTCTGGCATGATTTTGAACAACAAAATAAATCCTATTGCACCACAAATAGCATAAAACAAGAATATTTCATCAGCACCAAACACACTTAATTGCCAAGGGAAAAACTGCTGCACTAAATAACTTACGAAGCTTGTGATAAACGCAAAAACAGGAATCGCAATACCACGAATATGTGTTGGGAATATTTCAGAAAATAACACCCACATTATTGGGCCAATTGAAAAATGAAAAGCTGCAATGAAGCCAATAATACCCGCGATAATTAAGTTAGCATTGATGGTTGCAGCACTTTGCAGCAGCACACTTTCATATTGCTTAGCATCCGACTCACCTAGCACACTAATCAAGGCTGTCTTAAATTCAACGTCACTTTGAAAAACAACGTTTAACATAGATGTTAAAGGCTCAATGTTCACTTGTTCTGCTAGAGACACTAATGATTGTTCTGTTAATGAATAAGTAGCCTGACTAAAGCCCCAGTAACAAGCAAATAAACTTATGGTGGCTGTAGCGAGTCCCCAAATAACTAAGGGTCTTCGACCAAGCTTATCGATTAATAAAATAGCGACCACAGTAAAGATAATACTGACGAGTCCGACTACAACAGCTTGAAAAAATGCAGCATCAGTGCCTATTCCAAGCTGTTCAAATACTGTGGGTGCGTAAAACATAATCGCATTGATCCCAGTGATTTGTTGCACAATACCTATGGTTAATCCAAGAATCACCACGCCCCGGACTTTACTATCAAAAAGACTTTTAAAGAGTACCCAAAATGATTCTTTTTCATTGTGACTTTTAAGGCTTTGTTTGATCTGGGCGACTTCATCTTCGCACTGAGTCGTATTGTTAAATTGATTAATAATCAGTTTAGCTTTGTCTTCTTTTCGCTTCATGATTAGCCAGCGTGGGCTTTGCGGGATGTTAAGTAGTAATAAAAACCACACTATAGCGGGTAAAATTTCGATACCTAACATCCAACGCCATGTATGGGTGTCGATATGCAATGATGAAACCCAAGGGTACGCACTTTCTGATATTTCTAATATGGCAAAGTTTGCAAAGTAAGCAATGGATAAACCCACTACGATGTTGATTTGAATTATAGAAACTAACTTACCGCGTAAATGCGATGGTGCGATTTCACCAATATACATTGCAGCTACGGATAAAGAGGTAAATGCGAGCCCGCCAATAAACCTAGCGACAACCAATGATTCAAAGCTGGTGGCCATGACTGATAACACCGCTGAAATAATGTAGATAAATGAGATAATAACTAAGGTTTTTTTACGTCCTATCTTGTCGCATATAAACCCTGTGACCATCAAAGCAAATATAACTCCGAAGCCAGGTGCACTGACAACAGTTCCAATTTGAAGATCCGTTAAATCAAATTCTGTAGTGACAAAACGCACTGTGCCAGATATCAACGCTGCATCTAAGCCAAAAATAAAACCGCCCAATGCCACAACCAACGCACAATATAAAACACTGTGACTTTTAATAATCATATTAACATCCACTATCTATTTAATTATCTACTTATATTTGTGCTGAGCAATGTAACCCAAATGTTTGGTATGCTTTTAACAACACACTTATTGGCTCTTCAGACTTTGACTTCATCTCGCGACCAACAATGCAATTAACATTACATTAGCACTAACAATAAATAGATAGCAACTATTGTTAACAATTTACCAAAATCAATTTAGTTATTCTGCTAAAACAAAGTAAACAAATTACCCCATAACCTTAAAAGGTCATATTTTATAATTACTTAAGAATCTACAGAGTGTTAATCCATAACAGTCCTGCTTAATTCAACATTCAAAACTTTTAGATTTTTACCTTGTTTCAGCATTAACGTATTGCTAATAAAAAATTAACAATGTAGATTGTTAACAATAATTATTAACTGTTTAGCTAAGTCAAAATGCTTTGGGAAAAAGATGAATATAAAATTAGATACTCGAAATGCGCTTAGGTATAGCTTCATAGCGACAACAATTTTGTCCACTATCGCTTGTCAACATGACACACAAAATATAGGCCAAAACACGACACCAACCGAAAGTGTGCCATTGGTAGTTAACAGCAAACAAGCGATGGATTTGATTAACTTCAATAGCCAAAGTAACAACATAATTAAACCTGTTGCCGCTCAGACGAGCATTTCTGATGGCAAATTACATGTCGCTTTTAACTCAAAAGATAATAATTATAGCGGTGTCAGTTTTGTTCCAGAAAAAGCATGGGACTGGAGTGACTTGAATGACTTTAACTTAGCTTTTGATATCGTTAATACCAGTAATCATAGTGTACAGTTGTATCTTGATATCAGTGATATTGATGGGTTTACTTATACACGAACAGTAAATGTCCCTGTTGGAGATAACATTCAAACCTATTACGCAAAAATGGCTGGCCATGACTTAGGTGTGATGGATAGCGATCATAAAGTAGAACTCAACTTCACCTCAGGTTTACGTTCGAATCCTGATACTTGGCAAAGTAATGAACATCAATTTACCTCTATGTGGGGGAAGAAGAATCTCAATACGGCTGGCATCGCCAAAATTAGTTTAAGTGTTCAAAGCAATCTGCATGACAAATCTATCGATATTAGTCGAGTACAAATTAGGCAAAATCCAAAATTTGACCCCCTCTTTCTAACTGATATCGTTGATCAATACGGACAAAATAAAAAACAGGACTTTATTGGGAAAGTTCATAATGATCTAGAGTTAGAACAACAACGTGTCGACGAGGCTAAAACATTTACCGGTAAAGTCGCAGAAGATAGAAGTCGTTATGGTGGATGGTTATCAGGCCCTAAGTTAACGGCGACAGGCTTTTTTAGAACAGAAAAAGTGAACGGTAAATGGTCATTAGTTGACCCTGATGGATATCTATATTTGGCCACAGGCATTGATATTATCCGTTTATCTAATTCCTCAACATTAACCGGATATGACTTTAAGCAAGCGTATATTGTCCAACCACCTAAAGATAATGTCACACCAGAGGATTCTCAAAAATTAAACCGCGTATCTGATGAGGCAATAGCGAGTCGATTTATCGCATCTGACACACGCACAAACATGTTCAGTTGGTTGCCCGACTACGATGCCCCTTTAGGTAAACATTTTGGTTATCGTCGCAGCGCACATTCTGGTCCATTAAAGCATGGAGAAACGTTCAGTTTTTATTCGGCAAACTTAGAACGTAAATACGGTCAACAAGCTGAAGGCTATATGCAGGCATGGGAAGATACCACAGTAAATCGAATGCTAGATTGGGGCTTTACGTCCTTAGGGAATTGGACCGACCCTAGGTATTACGACAACAACAAAATCCCCTATTTTGCTAATGGTTGGATCATTGGAAATTATAAAACGGTTTCTAGCGGTGATGATTTTTGGGCGCCAATGCCAGATGTATTTGACCCCGAATTTGAAAAACGCGCATATGCTACCGCTAAGGTCATATACGATGAAGTAAAAGGCAATCCATGGTGCGTAGGTATTTTCGTTGATAATGAAAAAAGCTTTGGCCGTTCGGATAGTACAGAAAGCCGCTATGGCATTGTCGTCAATACGTTAACTAAAAACGGTGCTGAAGTACCAACCAAAGCTGAATTTACTCGTCTGATGAAACAAAAGTATGTGGATATAAATAAGTTAAATCAGGCTTGGAACAAATCGATTACTGATTGGGCAGAATTTGATAGTGGTATTGATTCGAGTATAAACAACTCTGAACAAATCAATGATTATGGATTATTGCTAACAGCCTATGCTGACAAATATTTCAGCACTGTTAATAAAGCAGTAAAGCATTACATGCCAAATCATCTGTATTTAGGCTCTCGTTTTCCAGATTGGGGAATGCCACGAGAAGTCGTTAATGCATCAGCTAAGCATGTAGATGTTATAAGCTTTAACTCATATAAAGAAGGCTTAACCAAAAAGTCTTGGGCATTTTTACAAGAAATTGATATGCCGAGCATAATTGGTGAATTCCATATTGGTGCTAAAGATTCAGGTTTATATCATCCTGGGCTTATTCTCGCATCAGACCAACAAGACAGAGCTGTTATGTACAAAGACTACATGAAGTCTGTCATCGATAATCCCTATTTTGTCGGTGCTCATTGGTTCCAATATATTGACTCACCTATTACCGGACGTGCCTATGATGGCGAAAACTACAATGTGGGTTTCGTTTCGGTAACTGATACGCCTTATCCCTATATGGTGGAAGCTGCAAAAGTAATCAACAAAGCAATGTATCAACAACGTTTTAAGGAAAAATAAACAGATTCAATTTATCGAAGTATTTCTCTCCCCAGTGAGTACTTCATTTTGCTCCAACCTATTAAGGTTGTTTGTCATCTGAACAGGTCTTCAGGTTGCCCATTTTACCGTTAGTTAGCCATGTAATTTGTTAACAATATAATGGTAAATGGGCATTTTTTTGCTTTTTTAAAAGTAGGATATAAATCTTGCACTTTAAATTCAGGCACTTATAAAAAATTAAAGTGTATATTTTTAACAATATGACATTTGACAATTGTAATAAAATAGCTCAATGTCTAGAATGTTAAATAATATGAATAAATTGGATATATCATGGCTGCAGCTAAACCTACCAAAATCTTATCGGTAAAAGACCAAATTGCTGATCAATTACGTTCAGATATTATCTCGGGAGATTTGGCCCCGAATACCAAATTAAATGAACAAGAACTTGCTAAAAGATTTGGGCTTTCACGTGGGCCAATCCGTGATGTTATCCTGCAGTTAACCAAAGAAGGCTTGCTAATTTCTAAGAACAATTGCGGCGCTTCAGTTAACAGTATATTAGAACCTAAGCTGCAAAAGTTAATGATAAATCTTCGTCAAAATATAGAGGTTTATGCGATTGAAAATCTCAAGCAAAACCCATTAACAGATGATGATGTTGCTCAATTAGAGTCGATTCTAGATGAACTACAAGCGGCGTTTGATAGAGAAGATTTCACAGAAGTCACTAAGGTTGATATTTCCTTCCATAATTACCTAATTTATAAAGCCGGTGGCGAAGATTTGGTGAATATTTGGTATCCATATGTAATGCGTATGCGTTTAAATTATAAACGTATTACATCAAGTTCTGAGTGTGTTGAAGAGCACAGAGGAATATTACAGGCCTTACGTGAAGGTGACATTAGTCGAGCATCTAAAGCGATAAAAGCTAATATTAAATAAATCAGCAAGTTTCTCTTATCTATTATCAAGGGCAGTTTTCACTGCCCTTTTGGCTTTTTAAAATTGAATGTTTTTTAAAATGAATGTTTTTTCGTGAAACGCTCAACCATTAAACTTAACAGCCAACAATTAACTAGCATCGATTAACTAACAAGGATTAATCCTTGTTTCCTAGGTGAATTCGAATCCCTTGAACAACAAACACTCCAAAACGTTGGCTTCAAGCTCATTAATTAACTCAATGGTTAATTCAAAATAGTCTTGATACTCGCCTTTTCGAACCTTTAGATCAGACGTTATTACTTTCAATTTTTTACTTAGATAAGTTATTAACAATACATCGAATCACATGAATAACTCTATCTTGATGCTTGTTTTTATATTGATTAGGGATTCTTTACAGTATTTACCCGTGAATTAAATTGCATTTAAAAACCAATTGATTATCAATTGCTACTTTTAAGTATAAAATACAATTGTTTACACTAGCAATTTAATTCAACGCCTCAAATAGTAAAAATTAACCTTAATAAATTTTGTTAACAATATTCATTAAACAATGTTAGGTTAGCGATATCTTAATTAAGGATAGATATGTTTGAAGGTGATCCGTAAATCGTCACCTTGTTGTCTACGAAGTTATTGTGTCCTGTTATGTTAAATAAATAAAAGTGAACATATATGACCTCGAATAATCTAGGCGATAAACAACGTCTCAACGCTATTATTATCATTGCTATGTTTATAACTTTGTTAGGTTGTGGTTCTTCAACTGCAGATAACAATGAAGTAAATGCCCCCATAGTCGACAATGTCATTGTACCTGACAGCGCTCCAGATCCATTTCATTTTACGCCAATAACAAATGCACCACTAGCGAGCAAAAATGCCTCTGAGGTTATCCATATCTCAGAAATAAATACCTCGGTAGATGTCAATGTCACCGGTGAGTTCATTACCTCAATTTCAATGCAATATTTTGCTCAATCAAAACCACTGAATCATTTTGAATAACTGATAAGACTATTTTTATTCGTTCAGTTTATTTCTGAGCAATTCATGCTCTTGCTTGTATAGCAAGCAGGAGCTGAACACATCTTGTCAGTTTGTAAGTGGTATTCAATCTGGCTGGATCTATTTTTGTTTAATCAAAAATAGCCATTAGTTAAACACTTTTTACAAGAAAGTGTTCTTCATAAGAAAGGGAAATTTATGAAACCTAGTATGAATGTTATCTATGCTACTACTTTGATGGCCACCAGTGCATTAACCACTGTTTGTATTGCAGCTGATTGGGATAATATTCCATTACCTGCGGATCCTGGTAACGGTTTAGTTTGGCAACTAAATGAACAATATTCTGATTCATTTAATTATCAAGGTAAAAATGCCACTTTTAACAGTAAATGGAATGATACCTACTTTAATAATTGGGAAGGCCCTGGTTTAACTCGATGGAGTCAAAACGAATCATGGGTTTCTGATGGTAATTTAATTATTAGTGCCTCACGTAAAGCGCCAAACCTAGTTAATGCGGGTGTTATTACCTCTAAAACAAAAGTTAAGTATCCTATATTCCTTGAAGCTAACATCAAGGTTAGTAACTTAGAGTTATCTTCCAATTTCTGGCTCCTGAGTGAAAATGACGAACGGGAAATTGATATTCTAGAAGTATATGGTGGGTCTCGTGAAACCTGGTTTACTCAAAATATGTCAACCAACTTCCATGTCTTTTTACGCAATAGTGATAACAGCATACGAAGTGACTTTAACGACCAAACCCATAATACTCCCACTTGGGGAAACTATTGGCGTGAAGGGTTTCATCGCTTTGGCGCTTATTGGAAAAGCCCTACCGATGTGACTTTTTATATTGATGGACAAGAAACCCCTCAAGGCTCATGGGCTGAAGTCGTAATGAAGGATAAAGATTATACTGGTGCCATCATGGACAAATACCAATATACGATGAATGAAGAGATGTTCATTATATTGGATACTGAAGATCATTCATGGCGTTCTGAAGCTGGCAATGTGGCAACGGATGCTGATCTTGCCGATCAAAGCAAAAACAAAATGTATGTAGATTGGATACGAGTCTATCAACCAGTTACTAATGGCGGCTCTGGAGGCGATAATGGTGGCAATGATGGCAGTATAGAACCAAATACTCAGTACAACTTTGTCGCTAAGCACAGTAATAAGTGTATTGATGTTATCAATAGTCAAACCTATAACGGCTCTCAGTATCAGCAAGCATCTTGTACTAACACCAATGCACAGAAGTTCACTCTTAACCAATTAAGTAACGGCTTTTATACGATTAGATCAAACGTTAGCAATTTATGTTTAGATTTATCTGCCGGTAGCACAAGTAATGGCGCTAAAATTCAACAGTGGGTGTGTAATAGTAGTAATCAAAACCAAATGTGGAATTTAGCAGATAAAGGTGATGGATATTACGAGATAATCAGCAAAGTCAGTAATAAGTGTCTTGATATCGCCGGTAAGTCCACTAATGATGGCGCTTCTCTGACTCAGTGGAGCTGCTATAACGGAACCAATCAACAATTTAAAGTAGAGTAAATACCAAAAGTGATTTAACCGACAGCACCCAATGCTAACAAGGTCGTGACTGCCATGCTAAAACATAGCAATCACAGGTTAGCGAAGTATGGGCGCTTTTAAATCATGAGTGTTAAGTGCCATTAATATAAAGTGTTTATTTAACATTATTATGAGCTCAGGATTCTTGGTTTAACAGTTGATTAAAGTGATCAACCAATACAAAACACAGCTCGATATACTGTACCGCTTCTAACTTACCAACCTGGTAATCTTTTGCATGGGCAACTTTGTTACGTAACTGGCGTAATTCATTAAATAGTTTAGCTTTTTTAGTATCAACTAAATGCTGTGAAATCAAGGTTTCTTCAATTAATTTGTAGCGAGTACTAGATTCAAGATCCACGTTATCGAGCTTTGCTACTATCAGGTTTTCAGCTGCATCATCAACCTCTCGCCAAGCTTCTAGAATTGAGGAGCTAGGTAAGTTATCTACAGAGGCAATCAAAATTGCTTTTTTATTTTGTTTAAGCTCAGGAAAAGCCCCTTGTGCATGTTTTGATACAGCCTTTAATTCTTGTCCAAATTCAACTTCAAAGTCTTTAAACTTTAGTTTTCTAGCCAAAGGGATCAAACGAGCGATGGGTTTTTGTAACTTCAAAACGCAAAATACAAACACTAAAGGCCAAGCGAGTTTATCCAATAACTCTATAATAAATTGCATACCATTCATTAAGATACATATCCTTTGTTATTAAGTTTGGCGCAGCAAGAGAATAGCCTAAAACGCTTTTAATCTTCAACTGTTAACTGTTTTCGTTCTTCAACACATTCAAAAGATCCCATTTCAAATTCTCTGCATATCCAAGGCCTATTTTCATAAATCGTGCACATCAATGTGCCTCGATCAACAGCCGCGCACCAACCATCATCAAGACGCTTCATTACTTGCCCTCCCCAACTATCTTCACTGATGTATTCATCGGGTACGCCGGTATCAGAAATTATCATTACTTCTAATTTACAGCAGCAAGCCTTGCAAGTGATGCAAGTTGCGTTAGGATCAATCTCATTTAGGGTTTGGCTCGGAATTTCGTTGATGTCTATTTTCATGTGCTCACTTGATATTGATTAGCATCAACACCTGTATAAGAAGAACACCATAATAACTGATTGGGTAGATATTAGATAACGGAGAGTTTAATAAACCCATATTGACGCATTATGCTTGCTGGCTATACATTCCGAAGGAACTAATTTCAGAGGCCGTTAAATGACGCCATTGCTTTGAATCAAGATCCAATGATACGGCACCAACTTTTTCACGATGTAGTTGATTGACTCTGTTTCCTACAGCAAAAAACATTCGTTTAACTTGATGGTAGCGCCCTTCAGTAATCGTTAATAGCACGTGTAAGTCATCAATTTTAATTATCTTAGCGGGTCTTGTGCTAGTTGACTCCCCCTGTAATAACAGTCCTTGTTCTAATTTAGTTATCGCTTCTTCAGTGATCGGTTTTGCTAATGTAACCCGATACACTTTGGGGCAATGCATATCTGGTCGAGTAATATTAAAGGACCAACGGCCATCGTCAGTAATTAATACCAAACCAGATGTGTCAGCATCCAAGCGACCCACAATGTGTAGCTCATCTTTATTTTCGATATCGATGTCATTAAATACAGATGGGTATTCACCATCAACATTTGAGCACAATGTATCAGGTGTTTTGTGCAGTACAAGATACCTAAAAGGCCGTGGCGTTAACCGTTTACCAGTGTAAGTTATATGATTGTTTTCGTGTACTTGAATTGCACAGTCAGTAATGACTTGTTGATTAACCTCGACTAATCCCGACTCAATGACATTCACTACCTGTTGTTTATTCAATTGTGTACTACGAAGCACAAACTTATCTAACCGCATCGGACTTATATAGCCTTATTTATTTTCGGGCATTGATGAAAATGAAAAACGGCCTTGCGGCCGCTTAAAATGATAAAAACAACTATGCTAACTAAGTTAATACCAAACTTGTTCAATTGCATCTGCAATTACTGGCGCGAAATTACCAAGTATATTCGAGTGACCACCAGTGTACATAGCGAAGCTAGTATCTTCCTCTTCGGTTTCACCATCAGCTGTTAACACATAGGTCAATGAAGGAAACTCTACGATACTGATATCATCCATAATCTCAGCACCAGCCACTAATTTATACTCATCATTACTTAACTCAGTATAGGCGATTTCTGATAGTTCAGAATTTGAGATGGCGTCGATTGTTGTCATGTTTGCTAACGCAATTGGATTCTCTGAATCACTACTGAGTACTAAGTTCGCTACGTCATAACCTTCAGGCTCTGACCAAGTGTAGCTATAACCATCATCTTGTTTGTAAGTACGGCTATTTTCAAAAAAGACTTTCGAAGCACTGTCATCTGTTTCAAGGTGAAAAACAACACGACTAACATTGTACGATTTAGCATTACCATTACCATTACTGATAACGGCTTCTTCCATGGTGTACTCAACTTTTACTTCTCTCACGTTATTCGCATTAACGACATTTATACAATGAGTTTCTATTTTTTTAGTTGCAGTACATAGGCGATTAATAACAGCTTCACTTAAACCGAGTTGTGCAGCTTGGTCTTTAAAGCCAGAATCAATTTTGGCTTCTGGATCTGTAGGCGATGGATGAACTAACTCTTCTAAAATATCACAACCGGATAAACTTAACCCAATGATACAAATAGCCACTGCTTTATACATTTAAACGCCCCACCCTTACAAAATAAGAGTACACCGTAGGCTAAATAAAAATCTTAGTCAATGGAGATTATTGGCTAATTATCAGGCCTTTGACCGTCGCAGCAAAACCATTAATCGGTAACTGTCAAAGTAAAACCAGATACAAACCTAATTTTAAAAAACATGACAATATTGTAAAGTTGCTGTTCTCGTTTAACCTCGGTTAACAAATAAGACAACAGACGGCTAAACTATTTTAGTTGATTACATGTTGCTTTTTGATGGGTTCAATCCTACATAACCGATTCTGCTAAGCCCTTTATTGTTTGTAACATACCAGTATTCGAACTACAGCACTTTTGAAGCTGAATGACTAGGTATATAAATGATGAAGAAAACAATAATAGCGCTAACAATGATGACGTTAAGTGCAGGTGCGCAAGCAGAATCTAATCAAGCATCAACCGATAAACTTAATTCTGCTATGGAACAACTTACCGTTGTCGATGAGCAAACGGATATTTTTATTACGGTAGATGAAGATGCAAGTTTTGAAAGCGTCACTTATCAGGGATTTATTACTGACATCTACAGTGAAATCTACGTAACTAGCCACGAGGCCAAAGAACACGGTTTAGAAAAAGTTAAAAAATTCTATATCTATAATGAAGTTGATATTGATGCATTGAGTCATAAAATAGCGGCAAGGATAGATGCTGACAAACCAACCGCTTTTTCTGTTGATTTGTATCGTGATTATCGTAATGACTCTGGTAAATTTACCTTCATAGCCCGTGTTATAGAGTATAAATAATCATTACGCTTGTTAATGATAAGTTTGAATAGGAATTTACTACAGAGCTGACACAAGATGTTCAGCTCTTTTTAATAGCCTTTTGTCAGCTGTTACTGAAAACTATCTTTCAGATTTAGCCTGTTGTAATTGTTGGTTTTTTAACTTTATCAACTTTTGTATATTTCCCATCGACGCAATCATTAAATAACATGCTTGCAAGTACCCTTGCTTAGTTAACTCAGTCAATGCTGCGGGTGTTAAGTTGATTAACTCAGTCTCATTAATGACATATAAGCCATTAAATGTATGCTGTTGTCCATCAATGAATGTTACAGAAACTTCAACAGCCTCAATTAAGTCGAGTTCAATCAGTGTTGTAATAAACGCATCTGTTTTTATGATCCCTTGTGCCAATTGATACACTAGCTGATGCATGTCCTTTAAATAGGCACTGGCTGAACCATCATTCTCAAACAATTGCTTCGCATCGACATTAGAGCAAGGAAGTTCAACAACGCGTTTCGCGTTCATATCGATAGTTAATGCGGTATTGTCGGTGTTTAGTGACTCGTTGTCAGCGCCACCTAATCGGGCAAGCATGAAAGGCTGTCGTTTCACATGCATAGGGATCATAGTTGCATCCCAATTATCCTTAGTTAGAAACAGATTTTCACCTGACTCAAACCCTAATAAAGCATGTAATCCAAATTGGCCTGTTTGATTGTTTTTAAGTAAACAACAGGGGTATTCAATCACTAGCTTTCTTAATTCATCAGCAATAACTGGCACATAATGGACATTATCGCCAAATTGTTTGCCATATTGGGTTAGCACGGCGGTATTAAGATGTTGTTTAGGGTCGACTATTACATTATTCATTATGATCCCTCAGGTTTATTATATTTTTTGTAAACCATACTGATGAATTAAATTAAGCAGTGCCCGATTACTCGGTAATGTATTCATTAACTGCTGCGTTTTTTGCTTTGTAAGGTTGAATTGAGTTCGCGCTAAGTCTTGTTGTTTTTCATTAAGTGCCCAGGGAGCATTGTGTGTATTAAAGCCCATTCCATAAAGCACATATTGATAACTCGCTGCAGGAAAAACCTCTGTAGCATGAATAAAATCATTATCAGACGGCACTTGTGTCTGCCATAACGTTAATAGGGTCTGTAAACTGTTTGGAATTGACGCAGCCTTTCGATTATCTATCCAAAAAGCACTGTCATTGCGCTGATTCAACATGTAATGCAATTTTAGAAAATCAATGATTCGTTCCCATCGATATAAAAATGTATCATTAAAACGTTGGGCAACAATTTCCATCGATTCACGGTTAGCAGGTAATTGTTCTGCAATCATTGCCGCTGATATTTCTACTAATAATAATGCTGACGCCTCTAACGGTTCTAAAAAACCAGCAGATAAACCCACAGCGACACAGTTTTTATGCCAGAACTTTTCCCTATGACCAGGGTTGATTGGAATTTTTCGAAACGATAATGACTCAACGTCATCTACTGAGTCAGCTAAATACGTTTTTAACTCATTTAAAGCTTCTTGCTCGCTAATGTACTGACTAGCATAAACATGGCCAACCCCCCGTCTATTTGACAGGCCAATATCCCAAATCCAGCCACAAGACTGCGCAGTTGAAATAGTATGTGAAGCAATAGACGATTGCTCACTTTCATAAGGAACTTGAACAGCTATAGCAGAATCCACAAACAAAATGTCTTTGCAGCTTTTAAATGGCACATCAAAATGCTTAGCCAGTAATAATGAGTTAAAGCCTGTACAATCAATGAACAAATCGCCATGAATATCACCTTCGTCTTCAGTGGTTAACGAATCAATATAACCATAATCATCATTATTTATGGCAACCACATCTGTTACGAGGTGACTTACATCCAGTTTATTCACACAATGTTTTTTTAAAAATTCAGAAAACTTACCAGCATCCAAATGATAGGCATAATTAGCTTCAGCATCATATTCAGCCGTTGTTATGTATTTAGGAGCAAGGCCGGCTTCACACAGTGATTCTTGTGGACTCAAGGATGTAGAAAGTGAATGATTATAATCGGTAGTAAACCACTGACGAATCGAAGTTTCACTGTTTTGTCCTTCTGGCAACATCAAGGGATGATAATAATAGTCATCCTGTTTACCTGTCACCCACTTAGCAAACTTTGCTCCCTGTTTAAAAGATACATGACATTGTTTAATAAAGTCTGTTTCTCGGATCCCCATTTTTTTTAACGTCGTTCTCATTGTTGGCCACGTTCCCTCGCCGACCCCAATTGGCGCAACGTTGGCAGATTCAACCAAGGTGACAGAGTACTGACCAGCAAAGGTATTGTTAAGTTTAGCTGCTATGGTTCCAGCGGTTATCCAACCAGCACTACCACCACCAACAACGACAATATGTTGAATATTTTTAGACTGTTCATTGGCCGCATTCGCGGTGTTAACCGAGTCGATTGGATTAGGCATATTAACTCCAATTCTTGTTGTGAAAACTTTTAACTGTTATTTATAAATAAAAATGTGGTTACCATACATATGGCAACCACATTGAATTTTAACGAACAATTTTAGTCATCAGACTTAGAATACTAGCCCAAGTCAGCAAGATGTTGTCTTGATGATTTGGACTGATACCTTGCTTATATAAAATTGACATAAGCGTTGAGATACTGATTAAAACTTAGCACTGATGCCAACGGTATAACGTGGACCGTATTGCTCTGCAGCTAATAACTGCTCTTCAAAACGACCATAGCGTCTTACTGTTTCGTCAGTTAAGTTTAAGCCATCAAACGATACAGTGAATGTATCATTGATATCGTAGCTGAGACTTAAATCAAGTTGACCATACGCCTCAGTAAATGTTGGCTCATTACCTAAAGCGAGCAAGAACTCATCACGCCAGTTATAAGCAATACGCGCTTGGAAACTATCATTTTCATAAAATGCGACCAAGTTACCCGAGTCACTTAAACCTGTTAATGCAATGGTTTGATCAAAATTATAAGGGTCAAACGATTCATCACTGTTAACAATGGTGTAGTTAGCAACTGCGCCAAAACCACTATCCCAGAACATGTATTGAGCATTAAGCTCCCAACCGTCTACTTCACGATTTTGTAGGTTATCTGGTGTTGCCACTTCCCAAGTAATCACTGGATCGGTAGCCTGACCTAAACAGTTAGGGTTCGGCGTATCAGAGGCATCAGGACAACCCGCTCTTGGGTTAACACTTGGATCTGTTAACGCTTGACCGTTAACGTCATTGATCGATCTGTTTTCTGTGCCAGCACCGATGAAGTTTTCTACGTATTTTTTAAAGTAACCTGCAGAGGCAAAACTGCCATCATCAAAGTACCACTCCAACGACAAATCAAAGTTGTCAGAGGTAATTGGCAGCAAATTAGGGTTACCTTGTGAGGCATTAAATGGCCCACCAGGTCTTGCTGATACATTGGTCGCAGGGAACATTGCACTGATACCAGCACGAGATAAGGTTCGGCTATATGAGAAACGGGTTACGAGTTCATCTGTGACTGACATATTAAAGTCAAAATTCGGCAAAATACGAGTATAGCTACCGGTTAGCTCTTCAGCCGTAGGCGTATCATCATATACAGGTCGCAACTCCTGTGCATGGCGATAATTCATTGCAATGATGCCATTTTGTACTGAGTACGCTGTAACGTCAGTATCTTCGTAACGTACACCCACATTCATTTTGACAGGCATATCATTAAATTCAGTATCAAAATCAAATGATAAATATGCTGCTAACGTTTCTTCATTAACCCCGTTTGTTTTGATATTCGGTTCAGCAAATAAACCTTCAGCTTTGACAATATCGATAAATTGGTGAACATCATATTGAGAGATATATGGGAAAAGGTTATTCGCCCCAGGGAATTGATCAGCAGTGTCACCTAAAGGAATGAAACCTAAATCAAGGTCGTCAAGTGGAACATCAACAAAAGAAAATACCTCACTTAAGCGTGTATCAATCGTATAGTCCGTATTCATGATACCAAAGTTGATTTTGGTTAACGCACTGTCAGACGCTTCGTTTTCCCATGTACCAGAAAAACGATATTGCTTAATGTTGTTATCCATTGAATAACCACGCTTTTGATATAAATCAGAGACAATATTGTCTTTGTTATATGCGCCGCCTGGTAAATTAGAATCATCAACAATGACTTCTGGAATATCACCAATGAAGTTTGCACCAATTAATGCAACTGAACCCGAAGGGTTTTTAAGGTTCGCAAGGGTTTCAGCTGTTTGACCATCAGGATTTGATTTAGATGTTGAATCATGAACATCAAGTTCAAACTTTAATGTATCTGTTGCTTGCCATTCTATGTTTAGACCTAACGAATCATTTTCTTTTTCTTCATAATATTCCCAAGCCCAAAAGTTTAATTCATCGTCTTGATCTCGAGGGTTCCAAAGTGTGCCATTTGCATTTGCTGCCCCACTTGGGTTATCAAACCAAAATGCTGAACGATTGGTATAACTGGTTTGCTCGAATCGAGAAATAGTGTAATCAACAGTCGCAATGACAGAATCTACAGGCTGAATTTGCAGCACAGCTTGTGCATTTTGGCGAGTACGCTCTGTATCTAGTAGTTCAGTTTTAGCTGTCCAAGGTGTCCAAATGGCTTGTTCTGGGTTTTTATTGGTATCAATTGCAGACAAATCAACATTATCTCTGCTGCGGTTTCTTACCCAGCCATCGGTACCCACTATATCAGTATGGCTGTCACGCTCAGCATGAGAGGCAGATAATAAAAAGCCAACCTTGTCATCTGCAAATGTTTGGCTAATCATGCCCGAAATTTCGGGCGTCACAGAATCACCAGTTTCAACACTAGTATCGTAAATACCTTTCGCACTCACAAATGCTTTAAAGCCGTCATAATCAAACGGTCTTGCAGTGGTAATATCAATTGTTGCCCCAATACCACCTGACGTAATATCAGCTTTACCTGTCTTATAAACATTTACTCCAGAAACGCTTTCAGCTGCGATTTCACGGAAGTTAAAGCTACGAGACACCCCTTCTGATTGTAATGCTGACGAGTTTGGCATTTGACGACCATTTAGCGTCACCAAATTAAATTCTGGACCAAAACCACGAACCGTAACCTTGTTACCTTCGTTGTTTGCTCGGTCAATAGATACACCCGCTATCCGTTGTAAAGATTCAGCTAAGTTAGTATCGGGTAACTTACCTATATCTTCTGCACTAATGGCATCTACAACACCATCTGAATAACGTTTAGTTGACGCGGATTTGGTCAACGAGCTTCTGATCCCTTTGACCTGAATGACTTCAGTTTCTTGTGCTTGTGTGTCAGCGGCTAGGTCATCAGCCTGTACGCCTGTACTGGTAGCAATGATCATTGCTGCAGATAACGCGTTGAGTTTGAACTTACACTGTTTCATCTTAAAACCTTCTTATTATTTGGTTTAAAAGGTGTCTTGCTCACAAGAACAATGTAAATGACATTGCCAACGGCATAGCGAAGCCTGACCCTGTTAACAATCTAGCTACTTTTTAAACATTGTGTCAACTGTTTTTTGGAGTTAGTTAATTGTTGACAATTATCAATTGCGTGCAATATGGTGTTCGTAAGTGGTGAATTTACACACAAAAAAGTGAGTAATTAATACAACTAATTATCTAATAACTTCTACTGAAATGAACTTTTTTAGATTTATATACAACTACTTAACAATGATTCGAGATAAAAAGGTTTAAATACCTGACAGTCAAGATAACAATTTTTTGCTTTTAAATATTATTCTAATCAGAAAACTATCTTTAAGGTTTATTAGACTAATTGGTTACCTACTTTTTGCTGTGTTGAATCGTACTTTTTGATGACAAATAAACACTAAGGATGGAATATGTTTGCACAGAACGAAGAATACCTTATCGGTAATTCTTGGGAACAACTGAATACTATTAGCGCGACAATTAAGCCTTATCTCTACCCTATGGCTTTTATTTTCATTACGGGATGTCAACAGGTAACAGAAACGGGTTCATTTAAAAATACTGATAATGATGTTGCACATCTTCCTGCTCAGACATCCTCCATCAATCAACTGGATAATGACTTAGGCATTATGAATAACAGAGACACTGACTTGGTCTCGGGCTTACCAGTCCCAATTACCTTAACCAAACCCAGATTCAGTAATGTCACCCAAGCGGTTAATTTACATACCACTGATGCTTGGAAATATGGCGGCCCCAGTATTGCAGATATCAATAACGATGGCTTTTACGACATGGTATTAACTAACCATGATACGACGCCCATAGCAATTTACACATCAAGCCTCACTGCAACACCTGTTTATAAAGATCCGATGGCGCATGTTCAATATGCCAAACAGCCAAGTCCTTTTGCAAAAGCTGACGCCCATGGTGTTGCATTAGGTGATTATGATAATGATGGTGACAATGACCTGTTATTAGCTTTAGGTGGCGGTAATGGAACACAACCACAGCCACAGCGACTGCTTCGAAACGATAACGGCTTGTTTGTTGATGTCACTGAGCAATCAGGGTTAAGCAAAATGGGGGCTAGAGGCCGCTCAGTACGTTGGGTTGATCTGGATTTAGACGGTGATTTAGATTTTTTACAAATTAACGCGGCGCAAATGATGGGTGAAACTATCCCCAGAAACATTATTTTTGAAAACATTGGCAATGGCCAGTTTATCTATAAATCGAGCCCTACTTTTGAACAAGTTGATGCTGAACGAGTCATTGTTACTGACATCAACAAAGATCATATCGCTGATTTAATCGCATTTTCACCCTATTCTCCTGTAATAGTCCTTTTAGGACAAATAGATTTTTCGTTTAAAGATGTCACCAGCCAATACTTAGGGAAAGATCCAGATACAACACATGTAACGGCAATTGCACAAGCTGATATCGATAATGACGGCGATATGGATTACTACTTATCCAGAGGTAAAGTTCATTATCAAATTGCCAATAATGCGGTGTCTTTTAACGAACAAAAACAGCGATTAGATTTACGTGATGAAGGTAATAAAAGCCATGATGGATTAAGCTTTAAAGCAAGCAGTGATATCTTATTAACGGATTTTTATCACTTTCCCCGTGGCGCAGATAAAATCACTATTCCATTATTTTTAGGCGCAGATAAAACCCCATCAGAAAGACTCACAGCAGGGTTTCCTGACAAGCAAATTAGCGTTTCTCCTCAGCAAGCGTTAGGGTTTCCTTCATCTGTATCTCAAAGTGGTTGGTACTTAGGTTATTTAGGTGATGATCAATGGCGATTAGAATGGTTATTAACTGATAATCTTGCTTGGGATTTACGAGCATCTATTATAGGGGTCGATAGTGTTGAACTTGATTGGGTACCACAAGATTTAGGCGTCAGCGATATTTTACTTAGAAACGATGGCGATCACTTTACTTACCTAAGCCACCTCCTTCCTGCGCAGCACCATGATAACAATTGGGGCGTTATCACAGCTGATTTTAATAACGATAGCTACAATGATTTCTTTATTTATCGCTTTGGCGAGCTAACACAACGAGTCAATGATGTTATGTTGCTCAACACGCTTCATCTCAGTGAACTGGATAACATCCCAAGCAGTAACCGTAGCGAAAACAATTTACCCACTCACCACAAGGCTCATATACAAGCTATAGACGATAATGCAACACCATCAAGGGGCTTTGTAGCGCATGAAAGTCACAACGCAACCATGGTAAACCGTCATGCTCATGGCGATATGGGGAGTGCATTTGATCACAATCAAGATGGTTATGTCGATATACTCAGTGGTGACGATGACAATGGCCGTTGGTACCTTTATCAAAACCGTTTAAAGGATCAACTCCTTACTGACAATCACACCAAACAAACGACTCATTCTATTCATCATCAATATTTACTCATGCATGTTGGCTATTCAAAGTCTGGCATTGACCCGCATGCCGCTGAGGTAAGAATATTTACAAGCAACAAAGACACGCCGCAGCGTTTCTCAAACAACAAAACCATGACAAACGCAAATACAGTTCAGTTTAAATGGATCGGTTCTGACAGTGCGAGTCATTCACAAAGTTTGAAGAATATTGTGCATTTTGGTTTAGGTAACCAAGATCGTATCGATAAGATACAAGTGCGCTGGCGAGATGGTTCGGAGCAAACAATGATTAACGTTAACGCAAACCAATTAATTACAATGGGAAAATGAAACGTTAATGTGAAAGTTTAGGTTCAGGTGCAGTTTGGTTATATCAGTCCTGCTGCACACTCTATTTAAAAAATCTGTATGAATTATAAAAGCTATAAAATCAATTCTCTAAAGTCGCTTATCACTTTGCTTGCCACCAATAAATTATTGTTAATATTAAATTCATGTTGTATCGCGATAACATCACACCCACTGGCTATTCCAGCACTAATACCGGCGAATGAATCTTCAAATATCACGGTATTGTTTGGCGACATTGATAATTTATTAAGGGCTAATAAATAAGCAGCAGGATCAGGTTTATGCTTGCTAACATCTTCTTTAGTAATAATAACTTCAAACATGGCAGTTAAATTGAGGGCTTGAAGAATATCATTGGCCATCCACTTTGCGGCTGACGTCACTAGCCCACAAGTTCTACCTTGTAATTGTAGATAGGTTAAATATTGAAGTGCACCAGGAGTTAACTGCAACGCTTGCAGTAGCAAATCTTGATAGTGTTTTTTAAATATCTGATTAAATTCATTAATATCTGGAGAAATATTCGCTTTATCGAAGAAGAACTGAGTCACAATCCCCCAGTTTTGTCCCATCACTTCTTGATAATGATGATAATCAACTTTTGCACCATATACAGCACAGGCCTTCGCTATAGCTTGACCTTTGAGTGGCTCAGAGTTGACTAAGGTGCCATCCATATCAAATAGAAATAGTTGATAATCTTTCACGTTTTCTCCAGCGGTGACTGCTTTTGATTACTTTACTACGATTAATCCCTTATACGCACGTTGCTTTTGGGTTGATTTGGGCGCTAACTGTTGGTTTGATTTGATATTCAATAACTATTGAAACAGTTTTTTTTAATTATACTGCTTACGGTCTTAGGTTGTGGGTAAACATGGCTAGATTTACGAAAACCAAGATAACAGGCTGTAACACCTTTACCTAGCCCAAAAAAAACCAACTGCTGGGGGGGATACAGTTGGCTTTGGTTAACACTATAATTTCTGTTGAATCTCAATACTAGGACTCTGATATAGAAGATATTAGGCTTCGTTAAGATATAGAAGATATTAGGCTTCGTTAAAATATACCGTCTTTTTCTCTACATATTGCTCAAGACCATATTTACCATCTTCACCGCCGACACCACTCATTTTCCAGCCATTGTGAAAACCCTGGTGCTGCTCACCCAAACCGCGGTTAACATACACTTCACCTACTTCCATTTCTGCAATGGATTGATGAATATAATCAAGGTTTTTGGTGTACAAGTAAGCTGATAATCCATACTCACTATCGTTAGTATAAGTAATAGCATCTTCAATGCTGTGAATTTTAATGATAGGAAGTACTGGTCCAAAGGTTTCTTCATGCACTAAAATGTTGTCTTGCTCTACATCCACTAACACAGTTGGCTCATACCAATTGCCACCTTCAAAACCTGCAACCGATGCGACTTGGCCACCTGTCACCAGTTTCGCCCCTTGTTCAATACTCTTCTCTACCAATGTATGAATATTTTTGATTTCACTCTGGTTAACTTTTGGGCCCATATCTGAATTTGAATCCATAGGATCACCAACTTTCAGCGCATTCACCTTTGGTACAAACTTTTCAGTAAATGTATCGTACACATCCGCATGCACATATAAACGTTCAGCACACGTACACACTTGACCACAATTAGCAAAGCGAGCAATCAGCGCATCATCTACCGCTTTATCTAAATCAGCATCTTCCATCACAATAAAGGGAGCTTTACCGCCGAGTTCTAGCATCACTGGCGTTAAGTGCTTACCACTGGCTTGATAAATAATTTGCCCAGCTCGAGTACTGCCAGTCATTGTAATTAACTCTGTAATCGGGCTTTCACATAAATGCTGACCAACAATGGAACCACTCCCATTTATAATATTCAGCACGCCAGCGGGGATCCCTGCTTCGTTAGCAATACGGCCAAGTTCCATCGTAGCCAATGGTGTTTCTTGTGTAGGCTTAACAACAATGGCATTACCAGTAATTAATGCAGGACCGATTTTACGACCCGCCAATGCTAAAGGAAAATTCCACGCTGTAATTGCGACCACAACCCCTTTGGGAACTTTATGAATATAAATTTTTTCGTTTTCATTATCTGACGGTAAAATATCACCTTGTAGTGTCAAAGCATTATCGCAAGCATATTCAACGAATGTGGCCGTTGCTTCAACTTCCATGCGTGCAACATCAATTAATTTGCCTTGCTCTTTTACAAGCAACACCGCTAACGCTTCGCCACTTTGGCGAATACCACTGGCAAACTTTCTTAGGATGGTTGCCCGGGCTCTTGGCGTTTTTTTAGCCCAGTCTTTTTGTGCTTGCTGGGCAATTTCTAATGCATCTTGTGCATCATCAACGCAGCCTTTGGGAATTACACCAACAAGCTCACCGGTACTCGGTGAAAACACTGAAATAGTGCCATCCGCTTTTGATGGCACATACTCACCGTTAATAAAGTTTACCTTATTTCTAATTTCCATTGGACTATCTCCCCATCCAACCGCCATCAACCAATAAAATACCGCCATTCATATAATCTGATGCAGCGGACGCTAAAAATACCGTTGGCCCTTTAAAGTCTTCAGGTGTACCCCAACGGCCTTGTGGAATACGCTCTAAGATTGATTTAGAACGAACGGGATCATCTCTTAGTGCTTCTGTATTATCAGTGGCAATATACCCAGGAGCGATTGCATTTACATTGACACCTTTGCCAGCCCATTCATTTGCAAGCGCCTTAGCCAGTTGCCCAATTGCGCCCTTACTCGCTGCGTAACCAGGAACAGTAATTCCACCCTGAAATGTGAGCAATGAAGCCGTAAAAATAATCTTCCCTTCACCACGTGCTACCATTTTTTTGCCGATTTCACGACTGAGGATAAACTGAGAGTTTAAGTTTATCTCCATGATTTTATCCCAGTATTGATCGCGATGTTCAATGGCTGGCTCACGCAATATCGAACCTGCATTATTCACAAGAATATCAATGGTGTCATGTTGGCCGTTAACGGTTTCTACAAATTGATACAGGCTTTTTCGGTCTGAAAAGTCACACTGGTAGGCATAGAATTGACGTCCTAAAGCGGTAACTTCAGATTCAACATCGGAACCTGACGCCGCTAAAGAAGCAGATACACCAATGATGTCAGCACCAGCTTCTGCTAAGGCTACCGCCATGGCTTTACCAATACCACGACTACAACCGGTCACTAAGGCCAGCTTGCCAGTTAAATCGAATTTACTTAGTACATTATTTTGCATGATGCTTCCTTTACTCTACAGCACATGACACAAGTGCTTTCATTCCTGTTGGGTTGTTATCCATATTCTCGAATGCATTACTGATATGACTTAACTTGCTCACAGAGGTAATAAATGGCGCGAGATCTATGCTACCTGAAGCAACTAAATCAATTGCCATATCGAAATCTGCGTGTTCGTAAACTCTCGCACCAAGTAACTCGAGTTCTTTCCAGAAAAATTGAAACAAATCAACTTGTGGTTTTTGTGCATGTATTGCGACCATACATATACGGCCACGAACTGAGGCGATATCGACCATTGCATCAACTGCAGGTTGTACCCCAGAAACTTCAAACACCACATCAGCCCCTTTACCTTGCGTCCATGTATCTACAAAATCCTTAAGATCTTGCTCAATAGGGTTCACCGTTGGAATAGCAAACTTATTTGAAAAATCACGACGGCTTTCATTTGGCTCAGAAATAATCACTTCTGCCCCAACTGATTTTGCAACTAAAGCAACTAGCTGGCCAATTGGCCCGCCACCAATAACAACGGCTTTTTCACCCGCAGTTAAACGTGAACGTGCGACATCATGGCAGGCAACAGACAAAGGCTCTATCAAAGCACCTTGTTGTAAGCTAACGTTTGCGGGCAGTTTATGTAAAGTGCGAGACTTTACAGTCCACGAGTTTTGAAAGGCGCCTGGTGTATCAATCCCCATAAATTTAAGGTTTTGACAAACATGCGAATGCCCTGCATCACAGGCTGGACATTGTCCGCACCAGTCTAATGGTCTCACTACAACGCGCTCGCCAATCTCATAACCCGTTACATTTTTGCCAATTTCAGCAATGGTGCCTGAAATTTCATGGCCTATCGTGTGCGGCGGATTCACTCGAGTGTCCATTACACCATGGTATATGTGCATATCTGTGCCACAAATACCAACATAGCCTACGTTTAAGCGTACTTCATCATCACCAGGACTAATTGCTTGTGATTCAACAACTCTAAACGATTTATTACCTATATATTGAGCAGCTTGCATAATCTTGACCTTATGAGCTCATTTTTAAATGAGGAGTTAATAATGCATCATCAAAAACAACGCCAGTACCTGGAATATCAGGTGCGACCGCTTTGCCATTAATGATTTTTAAAGGGGTTGTGGTGTATTCATCAATTGGAAACGAATGTACTTCGAGGTAACCAGAATGTGGCTGCGAGGCAAGTAAACTAACGTGTAATTCATGCATACCATGACTACACACTGGAATGTTATTAGCGTATGCCAGTTGCGCCACCATTAAAAAGCCCGTTATGCCGCCAATATTTGAGGCGTCAGGTTGCAAAAAACCTAACTTAGATTGCGAAATTGCATAGGTAAACTCATGAATGGTATGTAGGTTTTCACCCATAGCCAATGGAATATCAATAGCATCTGCAATATCTGCATAGCCTAAATAGTCATCTGGAATTGTTGGCTCTTCAAACCACTTAATATCGCAATGGGCAATTGCATTAGCAAAACGAATAGCTTGCTCTTTGGTCATCGAATAATTTGCATCAACCATGAAGATACGATCGGGTCCAATTAATTCCCGTACAGCTTCAACACGTCTGACGTCTTCTTTGTAATCGCTTTTACCGACTTTAATTTTTACCGCTTCAAAGCCACGATCTAAATAAGTTTGAATATTGCTCAGTAACTTTTGATGGTCAAAATTAAGATCAATGCCACCAGCGTAGCAATTAACTTGGTTACTCGCGCCACCAGCAACTTTCCACAGAGGTAAACCTAGGTTTTTACATTTAATGTCCCACAGAGCAATATCTACAGCAGAAATAGCAAAGCTTAATAACCCACCTCGGCCAACATAGTGAAAGTGCCATTGAAGCTCATCCCATATCGCCATAATATCTGACGCATCTTTACCTATGAGTAATGGCTTCATTTCATCATTTAGTAAAGAATAGATAGCTCTTCCGCCCTTGCCTCCTGTATAAGTGTATCCCACGCCCTCTATACCATTCGACGTTTTAATGCGTGTTAAAATCAACTCAAAATGAGTGTGATCACCATGCTTAGCATCAGACAAGACTTCAGCCAAAGGGACTTGATAGTACTCAACCTTAACCGACTCAATCTTATTGGCTTCCTTTGTCATTGACTCACCTTTAAATGAAGCTTACAAACAGTTTATTGTTAACAATCTACACAAGAGGTTTTTAAATGTAAAGTAATTGTTAGCGCTAATTTGTTTATTGAGTCAAACTCAAGTTTGCAATAATCGAGTGTTCTACCTGTTTAAATTATCTGACAATGACAGCGGTTACATGCCCTAATATCCAACACTTACCATTTAAGTGACAATTGACACTATGTTTAATTTTGTCTGTATCGCTGTTAACTAAGCTGTTTCCTGAGCGCTTTTCGATATTGATTTGGCGTCTTTGAGAAGTAGCGTTTAAACATAGAAATAAAATGAGATGGGTTTGAAAAGTTAAGATCGTAACTTATTTGGGTAATGCTTTTTTCACTTTGTCCTAACCAACGTGCGCTGGTATACAGCTTATGCTGTACAACAAACTGCGAGTAGTTACAGTTAAAGGTGCGTTTAAACATTCTAGAAAAGTACGAGGTTGAAATGTGACACATTGCTGCGGCTTCAACTAAAGTAAGCTCTACCACATCTTGCTCTCTAAATAAGCTTAAAATAGGACTGAGTTTTTTGTACGAGGCGTCGGTCACTAAAGCACGCTCTGCATTGGGTAAAACCGCTTTACCTTGGGCGACAAGCCAAATAATGATTAATTTTAATAAGGTTGCACTTTTTACGCTGTGTGGGTCGTCTAAATAGCTTTGCTCTAGCCAATTAACTTGTTGTTGAATGCTTTGCCAATCTTGCTGACTAAAACGTAGTTGTAAACCACGACTTAGTATCGCCTCTTCATACAGCAGACCATTATCAATTAAAAATTGCGGCATAAACTGGATAATATACCAAGCTTTTGCATGTTCAGTTAACTCATAGTCATGGGTCTCGAGTGCTGGGGTAAATACCACATCACCTTTTTGGATCGCTGACTGACCTTGTGAGTGATAGTATATTCCTTGTACATCTTCAAAAATAATAAACTCATGAACTTGATGAAAATGCATCATACATGCATACACTTCATTTCGTTGGTAAGCCACACGATGAACTTCAAATTGATATCCCGGTTTAATGGAAATTGGTTCACAATGTATGCCTGCTTTATTACGTGTGTGCATTTGACTCCCTGTTTTATCTGGCTAAATAGATCGTACTATTCAACAAATGTCCTGCACACATAAGTGCAAAAATCTAACAGTTTTTATCTTATACATATTTATCATTGTTAACAATTAACCAAAGTTGCTAGTGCAGATTACAAGGATAAAATATGAATACAGCTATTCCAGCTTCTCGTGATAATGCAAGGTTTGACCCTCATGGGTTAATCATTGGTCAAGGGGAGTTCACTTATCGAGTTAATACTCAATGGAATAAAATGACCGCTTCACAGTTACCTATTGAGAACTGCCATGACTTAGCGTTTGACTCACAAGGCAGAATTATTATGGTCAGCGATCACCCGCAAAATAATATTATTATTTACAATAAAGACGGCAAATTAATTGATGCTTGGGGCGGACAATTTCCGGGAGCACATGCAATAAAGATCAACCATGAAAATGGTGAAGACTTTTTATATGTTGTTGATTGTGGCTGGGTCATTAACCGTCAATGGACGCCAACCAATGGCTTAGAAAGAGTGATCCCTCAGACTGGTTTTATTGCCAAACTGACGTTAACAGGCCAAGTTGTTTATACCATTAGCCATCCTCAAACCATTGGCGTTTATCAGCCTAACCAAGCCTTTCGTCCCACTGATATCGCGATCGCGGATAATGGCGATTTATATATTACTGACGGCTATGGCTCTGATTATGTACTGCAATATGACAGCAATGGTCAGTTTATTCGGTATTGGGGCGGACATGATAATCTTGATACACGTTTAAATTTACAAAACACCCATGGCATTGCCATTGATAAGCGGCTCGTATCAAGCTCTCCTACTGATGCTTCTCCGACACTGCTGATAAGTTCTAGGGCTGAACATGCATTAAAACAATATTCTCTATCTGGAGATTACCTTAATACTATCAGTGTTCCAGGTGCCTATATAGGCGGACCCGTTTTTAAGGGAGAGCATTTTTTCGCGCCTGTATGTTGGTCACATATTAATGGTACAAATGCAGATAACTCAGGTTTCATCAGTGTATTTGATAAACACAATCAAGTCGTCGCTAATCTTGGGGGGGCTCAGCCTGAGTATGTAAACGGTGAACTTCAACCTATGCATACCAGTTGGGATGTGTTTCGTCATTGTCATGGCTTATGTATCGACGATGATGACAATATTTATGTTGGACAATGGAATGCAAATCAAAGTTTTCCAATACAATTAGTCAGAGTGTAATAACCGTTTTAAAGGTTTAATGAAAACATTTTTGATTTTATAAAAATCGATTAATGACACTCTCGTTAAAATAGGTCGGCACCGCTTTTTACAAGCGGTGTACTGGTTTGACTGGTTTTGACTGATTTTGACTGATTTTGACTAGCGTTAGGTTAGCGTTGACTTAGTCGCTGTCGTAATTGCAGAGATAGGATCTGTATTAACTATTATCCCAGTCCGCAGCTCCTAGTTTTTCAACTAAAAAGTCAATAAATACCCTCACCTTAGCGCTTAACGCATTGGCCTTAGGGTATACCAGCCATATAGCAGTATGATCATCGACGTTATAATCAGGCAATATTCTAATCAAGCTTCCTTGCTTTAAATCTTCAGCAACGCTCCAATAAGAATTCATTGATATCCCAGCTCCTGCCACAGTCGCTAACTTCATGCTGGTACCATCATCGCAATTCAATCTAATTCGGCCATTTACCGGCGGAAACACATATTCGTTCTGGTCGTCTTGTGCGGCACTAATCAGTTTGCGGCCTTTAGCATCTTTAAATACAATTAACTGATGGTCTACTAAATCTTTGGGCGTGTCTAATGTGCCGTGCGCCGCGATATAGTCGGGTGATGCACATAAAATACGTTGATCATCGGCTAATTTGCGTGCTCTTAAACCACTGTCTTTCGCCTCTGTGTTTCTTAGCGCTAAGTCTATGCCATGCTCTATCAGATTCACTTCAGTATCACTCAACCTCAGCTCTAAATCTAACTCTGGATACTTAGCTAAAAACTCAGGTAGAACCGGTAAAATATACAATTGTGCAAAGGTATTTGATGCGGTAAATCTTAGTAGCCCTTTCACTTCATTAATTTCACTGCCAATGGCAGCCATGGCTGCATCTTGCTGTACTAAAATCTCTTTCGCATATGGCAAGAAGCCTTCGCCTTCTGTTGATAACGACACTTTCCTTGTAGAGCGATGTAATAGGTCTGTACCTAATTGATTCTCAAGTTTTGATAACCTTGCAGACGCAATGGCTGGGGATATTCCTAAGGTTCTGCCAGCGGCACTAATACTTAATGATTCTGCAACCTTAACAAATAGACGTAAGCTCTCTGTGTCCATATTTATTTGTTCCTATTTAACCTTCTTCTACAACTCGCCATGTGACAGCTGCTCATCCCAAACTTTTATTCTTAAATGACCGATTAAGCAAATACAACACCAGATAGCCCTAATTTAGTTAATAGAAATACTAAATTCTCTTTATCAATAATTCGGATTCACTTAGCAGAGTCAATCGCCTACTTTTATGAATGTGAACCAGATGATAACCAAGTGTTATTCAGCCACATAATTCATTCATGCTAGGACATTACAAGGACATCAACAATGGAATATAAGAACTTTGCAACTTTTAATGTGGAAAAAGACAATGGAATTGCATGGGTTACTATCGATTTTCCCCCTGTGAATGTTCAAGGGCAAGAGATGCTAGCAGATTTAAACAGTTTAGCGTTGCGTCTTGAACGTGATAGAGAAATAAAAGTCGTGGTGTTTCAATCTGCTCATCCTGAAATTTGGGTATGTCATTACGATACCAACTTACTTAGAGACATGTCTAAGGATGTTGTATCGCGTGACGAAGCGAAATTACTCGACCTACAATCTGTATTAGAGCGTATCAGTCGTTTACCACAAGCAACCATCGCGAAATTAGAAGGTTTTGCTCGTGGTGGTGGTCATGAGTTTGCATTAGCTTGTGATATGCGTTTTGCTGCCCGCGGCAAATACAAGTTTATGCAAATGGAAGTTGGCATGGGTATTTTGCCTTGTGGTGGTGGCGCTTCTCGAATGGCAAGACAAGCAGGACTTGGCAGAGCCCTTGAAATCATTCTTAGCGCACGTGATTTTACTGCAGATGAAGCAGAAGCATACGGCACTATCAATAAAGCGCTTGAGCCAGATGAGATAGGTGAATACGTAGAAAATCTTGCAAGACGTATTGCACAGTTTCCTGCAGAGTCTATCAATGCATGTAAGCAAACTGTGTATGAGTCTATTGATAAACCGATTGAAGACGCACTCAAGGCCGAAGCTTATTGGTTATATCAAGCAACCAGTAAAACTTCTGCAATTACTCGATTTACTTGGGCTGACGAACAAGGCGCACAGTTTGACATTGATAACCAACGTAACTGGGAGCAACTTGTTATCAATGTCCAAGAAGTGAATGACTAAACAATGACTCAATAATAGATGTAGTAACAAAAAGGTTCAGCTTATGCTGAACCTTTTTTATCTTTGGTTAACGCGACTTTCGTTTAAAAAGTGTAATCCACTTTAACCCAAGCTGTCCGACCTGGTTCATTAACTTGAAACAATGGTTCACTGCCGGGAATATCATTGCCTGCACCTGAGCGACTAATATGTTCTGCGTAGGTTAGATCAAACAGGTTCTCAACACCAAAGCTGACTAATAGGTCATCATGCTTCCACGTTCCATTTACCGACAAGGTGCCAAAGCCACTACTTTCCCCCAAATCTTGGCCCGATATATTGCCTTGTCCTACTGCAACTCTATCTTGCGCTGCAACAAGACGCCAAAATAGTCCAGCAGTCCAATTATTAGATTCATAGTTAACTGATATACGCCCTTCTAATGGCGAGATTTGTCCAAGAGGTGTATCGGCGGTGTCATTGTCGCCATGGCTGTAGCTAACCGTCGTTTGTGCAGACCATTGTTCATTAAAGGGGTACATTACACCAAGTTCACCACCCCAAATGGTCGCATCAACATTGTAGGCAGATGTTTTAGCCCCATTTGAATCAATTAAAATATAATCGTCGACCTTGCCATAATAAAATGCCGTCGAGATTTCATAATCATTTTGATATATCCAACCGACATCAAGCTGGGTTGTTTTTTCAGGTTCTAAATCAAATGCCTTAATGGCCATATTGCTATCATCAGCTTTCATAAACTCCCAGTAATCAGGAATGCGCTCAGCACGACCAACACCTGCATAGTACTGACTGTGACCAGACATGTACTCGTAACGAATAAAACCACTGACAAGATCATCCTCTCGCTGACCTTTTTGTCCCACGTGTAACTCGGTATCCCATTGATCCAATCTTAACCCTGTTAAAATTTTCCCTTGGCTTGTCGCATAACTGATATGGTAATTGGCTTCAACAAACACGCCGATATTCTCATAGCTCATGTTTTTGTTAAAAGGCTTAGCCAATAGATCATCAAGGCCGTTATCTAACTCCTTGTCTATGCTTCTGCCTTCATGCGCACTGTCCATATAATCGATACCGATTAGGGTTTCCCACTTATCACTCAACGCTATATCCAACCAAAGATGCCCTCCTGTGGTCTCACGGCGCACATTGGTACCAGCATTTACTCCTTGATCAAATTGATCCATGATGTGATCGTTTTCATTGGAATAAAATTGAAATTCGACGTTGTTTAACCATGATGAGTTAACGTCTCGTTTCGCCAAAAGTGTTAGGTTTTCATTGTCAATTTGGCGTGCTTTATTTGCTCTGTCTGCATATTCAGCTTCACCACTTGAACTGCCATAGGCCAATTCAACAACGGTATCTTCATCTGGTGTCCATCCAAGCGCCACATTGACATTACTGCGATCATAACTTGATTGTATTGTGTTTCCATCGCCATCTTCATAGTGATCGCTTTTGGATTTATTCATATCAAAGTCAATATAATGCGTCTCAGTACCAGCTTTCATTTCAACCAAATAGTCTTCTCGGCCAAAGCTGCCGCCTGTCATACTCAATCGGCCTTCCATGTCTTTTTCTACAAAGCTATGGCGCTCTTTTTCAAATAAAACGGTTCCGGCTGAGCCCACTGGACCATATTTAACCGTTTGCGGTCCTTTAATGACAGTAATGGCGTCATAGGCTTCAGGATAAATATATGCGGTTGGAGGATCCATACGGCCACCGCAGGTACCATAAACATGTTGGCCATCATCAACAATACTGACCCGTGAACCACCCATTCCTCGCAAAGAAGGGTCGCCACCAGCGCCGCCCTTACGACTAATGCTAAAGCCTGGTATCGTTTTCAAGAAACCTGCGCCATCGTATGCTGGTAAAGGTAAGCGAGGTTTTTTGGGATCGGTAGTAACCTTAGATGGCTCTTTCATTAATTCACCCGTGACAACGATATAATCATCGCATTGCTCACCATCACAGGTCTTTGTAGTATGATCTGCTATTGCCAAGTTTGGCGTTAAAGATGCCGCAATCAGCGCAGCTAAAATTGAAGTATTAAATTTCATTACAACGTCCATTTATTATTTATCTATGAACGTTTTCGCAGATTAATTCGCTTTGCTCAATCAGAAGCGTAGACAGTGCGACAATCTGTCACAGGCTAATTTGATGCGAATCACACTACTGATTTTAAAGTGCTTTTATTTGATATCGTTGCCGCAAAAAATATCCTTAAAAGAGATATGAATCTGGCATGATTTAATTGCTTACATTCACTAGTTAAATACTGTCTTATCCCCACTTTATTTATTCGTAATCGCTTATTTAGTCATGTTGAAATAGCGGTTTAATTTTCATCCCGATATTTATATAATTACGATTATTTTTTAAGCCCATTGAGCCCATGGAAGGTATTCATTGAAAAAGCTATTTGTGTTGTTGGTCCTTTACGCCGCTTACCAACACTGGAATCAATCACCGGTCGAGCCTATCCGTGCCACCTATGCCGCCAGTAATGAAGTTATTATGTATGCAACAGCTTGGTGCAAGTACTGCCAAAAGGCACGTATCTTTTTTGACGATAATGGCATTGCTTATCAAGAGTTTGATATTGAGAAATCTTTCGCTGCTAATGAACGTTATCAAGCATTAAACGGCCAAGGGATCCCTTTATTGCAAGTTAATGGCACGCTTATCAGGGGCTTTAATCAGGATAAAATAGTCTCTTCACTGCATTAACGATTTACTTAGCACCCTGTTAAATATGGGCACTGCTAAATAAATATACCTGGTCATCAATTGTGGTGACCGGGTATATTTTTATTCGTATGGTTATTACTACCGATATTGATAATAAACCGTTAACTAGTTATTACTAGCATAGTGAACACACTGGTTTTGCACTGCTGTGGTTTTTAATAACTGAGTGAATTGCGCCTTGTTGCCATCGGCTTTTTGCTCTTTTATTAAGGTTTCCATATGCGTAGCTTGGCTCACTACCTTTTCCATCGCAATTTGCCTTGCTTGTTGTTCTGTCTGACCTGTTAATACTAATTGCTCAACTAGGTTAGAATAGTTCTCGTAAACCATGCCTTTATAAAAATCTGCTTCTGACGCTAACGGCGTATGCGAGTAAATTATTGAGCAGCTTACAGCGCTATCGATGTTGGCAATAGATTGGTCTATTTGAATGACCACAGATTGCTGAGTTGAAAAACTGGCATTAGCAGCCACTGAAAATAAACTGAATGCAATAAATGCAGTAATCGTTTTTAACTTTTTCATACTCACTCCGATTTAATCAATTATGTGCCCGGTTAATTGACACTATCTTATCCATCTCACTGACGCATTAGTTACCATTTCGCGCCTCATTGAGACAAAGAACAACTAGAAGGCACATATTTCATATTATTAAGCGACAGTAAATAATCATTATCTGACTGTTATAGTAATGAATTTTGCTAAACCTAAGCTGAACAGAAAGTTAACTTCTCAAGCTGGCAGTATTTTCTACAACTTGACCTGTTTATTTATCAAGTAGCTATACCTATTAGTCACTTATCAATATGACCTCTGTCGCTCCTAGCTAAAATCCGTTCGCAAAACGCACACTTCGTTCAAAAAGCCGCCAAAACCAGATAAATTATTGCCAATTTTACGGGGAGCACTATAATACTGTATAAATATACAGTAATTTTGTGATGTGAGATTTATGAATGTGATCCCTATTTTTGCCAGTGCTGGCATTACAGGTTTTGAGTCCCCTGCTGCTGAATATCGACAGCTACCACTCAGTTTAGATGAGCTACTGATTGAACACCCAAGCGCAACATTTATCGGTCAAGCCAGCGGCGACTCAATGGAAAAGATAGGGATTTTTGATAAAGACATTTTGATAGTCGATCGCCATGTTAATGTGGAAAATCACGATGTTATTGTGGCGAATTATAATGGTTGCTTCGTCTGCAAATTAATTGATACTCAGCGGCGATTATTATTATCAGCGAATGACAATCACCATAGTGTACTGATTCAAGAACATGACAGCTTTACTGTTGAAGGTGTGGTGATCCGTTCAATACGTTGTCACCGTCAAAGCCCAATATTGTCGGGTCGTTAACCCATGTATGCCTTAGTCGATGCCAACTCTTTTTATTGCAGCGCAGAGCAAGTGTTTAGGCCTGAATGGCGTGGACGCCCTATTGTTGTCCTATCCAATAATGACGGCTGTATTGTCGCGGCCAACCGTCAAGCTAAAGCATTAGGCATTGGTAAATTTGGCCCTTACTTTGAAGTTAAACATCAATGTGAAAAACTAGGGGTTATTGCACTTTCTTCTAATTATGAGCTTTATGCCTCTTTGTCTCATAACATGATGGATGTCATTGGTCGCTTCGCCCCCGAACAGCACATATACAGTATTGATGAATCTTTTCTCTCTTTTAAGCGTAGTTACCCAGCAATTCCATGTTTAAGCCATCACGCCTCTCTTATTCGCAGAGCAGTATGGAAAGAAACGCGTTTAGCGGTTTGTGTTGGCATTGGCGAAACCTTAACACTCGCTAAAGTGGCCAACCACGCAGCCAAAAAGCTTGCTGGGTATGACGGTGTTTGCTGCATCGAGTCCGATGAAGAGCGCCGCGCTATTCTAGCAAACATGAAAGCCACCGATGTCTGGGGGATCGGCTCAAGAATAGGTAAAAAACTCCAGGCAATGGGGGTTCATACTGCTTTAGCATTAGCGAACTTACAGCCTGGAATCGCCCGTAAAAATTTTAGTATTGAAATAGAGCGTACGGTGCGAGAGCTCAATGGCGAGCAATGTAAAGGATGGGATAGCGCAAGAGCTGATAAGCAGCAAATTTTTTCCACCCGCAGTGTTGGCCAGCGGATCACTGATAGAGAATCTTTGCTGCAAGCCCTGAGTAAACATGCAGCCATCGCTGCCGCTAAAGCGAGACAACAGGATTCAGCAGCCAGTAGTCTACTTATTTTTGCCAAAAACTCTCCATACGATGAGCAACCTTCCGGTTTTAAATACCATTATCGTTGTGCATTTCCGACCAATGACACATGCGAACTCATTAGTTATGCAACAGCCATAGGGAGTCAGTTATTTAATCCAAATACACGGTATTATAAAATTGGCATTGGTCTTATTGACCTTTCTCCGGTACAGCATTTACAGGGAGACTTATTTACTCCGGCCAAAGATCCGACACTCATGCAGGTTTGCGATAAGCTTAACCAGCGCTATGGCACTGACTCAATATTTGTTGCCGCCCAAGGAATTACTGGAAAGTGGCATATGCGCAGAGAGCTACTGACCCCACAATACACAACCTGTTGGCAAGATATCCCAAAGGTCAGTTGTCGTTAAGTGAGTGTTTGAATGAAATGTTGAAAAACGATTAAGAAGTGACGTGAGTAGTTATTAAAACGGGATAGTATACAGCGACCACAAACTTGACAAGTGCAACAAATAACAAACAAAGCCATTACCCATCAAGAACAAACCTTACACCTTTGAAGCACACTAAATCAGAAAATAACTATTTTTAGGCTGAATATTAAGGCTAAAGCTGAAAACCTCGTTCAGATCAAATTAATGCTGCTGAAAATATAGACAATACGCCCTTCGATTTTTTAGTGAGTATCATCTGCGTGTCTGAGTTTGCGTTTAATCAACTGTTCTTTGTGCAATTACTAGGCTTCATTTCAATGGCTATCGGCTGGTGGGCAAATAGCCAAAAACAAGATTGCAAATTTATTCATGGCAATATGCTTGCATCCATTCTTACAGCCATTCACTTAGGCTTACTAGGCAGCTTTCTTGGGATGGCGAATCAACTTGTAAATGTGGTTCGATTCCGTTGTTGCCAGCAACTCGGCCATACAACGAAATCGGAATTCGTGCCATTAATGATGAGTGTTACCTTCTCTACTGTAGCAATTTTACAGGGAGTAATGTGGGCAGAACATTGGAGTGAATGGTGCGCAGTTTTTGCAGCAGTGGTAATGAGTATAAGTCTATTTTATTGTAAAGGAATGGCACTTCGCGCCGCTATGCTAGTGAGTAATGCATTGAACTTAATGCTTTCAATATATTTGATGTCATGGTCTGGAATTTTATATCAAGTGATGACAATAACGATTCTAGCTCAAGGTGTATTTCAGCAATACAAGCAAATTAAATTGGCGACTAATAATGACACCATTTCCTCAAATCAAGCGTTAAGTCAATAAGGAGTTATTTGTTTTAACGCTCTAGGGAATCTTATTGTAAGCACGCTAAGTGATACACATAAAACACATAAAAAAGGGAGCCAAAGCTCCCTTTTATATTTCCGCAACTATCTATTACTTCTTATTACAAAGCGCTTAGGTAAGCTTTAAGGGCTTTAAGTCTGACTGTTGCAGCGCCAATAATATCCATGAAGCCTAAGAAACTCGCTGGCTTTTCAGCCGATATCCAGCCTGAACCTGTCGCGCCAATCGGGATTGAATAGCCTTCTGGCTCTTCAAATTCAATAACCACTGTACGCCCATGACTTCCAGCGTTATTACCAACATGTTGCCTAACTTGCTGAGTTCCTGCTAATGGGCTGATCATCGATTCACCTGTACCTGAAGTCACACTGTGCACTCGACCTCGAAATATCTCACCAGGAAAAGCATCAACGTAAAACTCGGCAAATTGGCCAGGCTTAATATAACGATACGATTGATCTGCAATTCGCATTTCTAAAAACTTCTTAGAGGTATCATAAAGGTGCATGTTACCAATACGACTACCTACTGCTACATTCGTAATAGAAAGTTGACCGTCAAATTGAGCTCTAATTTCACGACGTTCATCATTCCACTGAGCAGAACCAATCTGTGCATCAAACGCGCGTAACTGCGCACGATGAGTTTCAAGCTCAGCAACCACTGATGCGATTTCAGCTTCGGTAGATTGTATTTTTGCTTCTAAGTCATCTCGTGTCATTTCACTGGCATAATCACGTAAGTCTGTGACACGAACAAAGTTACGTTTGTCATTGTTAAGCGTCACTTCTAGCGCTTCCATACGCAGTTTAAGTGCTTCTTTCTTAGCAAGCTCAGCAGCTTTTTGCGCTTTTAACGATCTGATTTCTTTTTCACTGTCGACTGACACCAATTTGTAAATCAAATCGCCTTTTTTAACCATTTGGTTATGAGTAACAAAAATCTCTTCGATTTCTTGACCAAACAAAGGGCTAAGCACTGCATGAGGAGCTTTAACCGTTGAGCTGTCAGTTAAGTCTGCTGGAGACCAAAAACGATGAGCCGTAAATAGCATGAAGGCAATAAAGAACCCTAAACCAACTGAGCGAACAGCATTCGCTAGATTCCACTGTATAACACCAAGTTTAACCAGTAACCAAATGATTAATACATAAGGGAGCATAATCTCTTTCATTTACTTATCTCCTTTAATGCCGTTGCTGATAATGCTTGAAAGTCTATTGGCAAGTACATCCCAACGACCAAATGCAATGATTATGGCAAGAACCCACCAGGCTTTATCAATGAATAATCCACACAGTGACAAAGCAAATACAATTTGCGTGTGTGCACTCGACATGGCTTCAGCCTTGTGTACTGCCACTTCATGCAATCGCCAAAATAAAAGTAATGTGTAGCAAATGATCGAGACGGTCACGACAAACACAAACCCCATAAATAACTCAGAATCCAGAAGCGCTAAAATGGATGGATAACCATTAACAAAGTAACTTTCGGGTAATGATTTCCCGTGAATAGCTGTTAATAATGAAAACAGATAACTCAACAAACCGATTGTTGTTACGGCGATAATGAACCACATACTTTTTTTGGCAATAACAAGCGCTATGCTTGGTTTTTCTTCTGGGATGGTGGCAAGTTCGTGCTGTTCTGACATGTATTCTCCAAGGGGTAATAAGATAACTAAATGGAATATTAACAACCTCTATATGTAAATTTGGAATAAGGCATATTCCATATGTGCAAATTAGCGAATGCCATTACTGTGTTTGACGTTTTAATGATGTAATATGAAATTAAGATGTTCTTATTTATCGGTATATTATGGATCTTAATGCACTTAATGTGTTTATTACCCTGTATAAATCAGGTTCAACCCAACGTGCTGCCAAACTACTTGGACGATCACAGTCGTTTGTTTCAAAAGTACTTGCACAATTACGTGAAGAACTAAACGACCCTTTGTTTATCCGAACAGCAAACGGTCTGCAGCCCACCAGTTACGCCGATAAAATTGCGCCAAAGATTCAAAGCTCAATAGAACAAATCAATATTGCTTTAGAGCCTGAATATTTTGATCCCAAAAACCTGCAATACATCACAGTCCATATCGGAGAGCCATTAGCTGTGATGATGGGTAAAGCGTTAATCGAAGCCATTCGCCGAGAAACAAACGCAGTAATTGAATTAAGGCAATGGCGTAAAACCAGTAATGATGGTTTGATTGAAGGCTCAATCGATATTGGTATACAAACACTGAAAGATCGCCCCCAGCAGCTATATCAGAAAAAAATAGCTTCAGGTTATGGATCATTAGGTGGAAATTTAGAGGGTGAGTTCGTTAAGTTAATCGTCGATGACTTAAACGAATACGTAGAGCTATATCGTGCCTTTGATGAGAAACGTAACCCTACTATAATTGTAGATAACTATATGGTTCAGCAGGAATTATTGAAAAATAATTACTCGTATCAATTTAATTTAGAATCGAACGGTGCACATAAGAATTTGGCCGTTGACTTAGCTATCATTACCAGTGCAGCAAGAAGACATGAAGCAAAAATTGTCTGGCTGTCTGAGCTTTGTCAAAAAGTGATATTAGAAGCGGTAAATAATAAAAACAAAATTTAACGCCTAATCGCCATTCAGCTTTAGGGTTACGTTAGCCAATAAATTCGATAGTGAGGCAATATGAGTCAACGAAGTATTCACACCTTGTTTAAGCCTAAATCAATCGCTGTCATAGGTGCCTCCAATACCGAAAAACGTGCTGGTCGAGTATTAATGAAAAACTTACTCGGAAGCGGTTTTTCTGGGCCGATAATGCCTGTCACCCCAAAATATGACGCTGTTATGGGCGTTTTGGCTTACCCTAATATTGAATCCTTACCGATAAAACCTGATCTTGCCATTATCTGTACTAGGGCAAGCAGAGTACCTAATATCGTTGAAACCTTAGCCCAATTCGGCTGTAAAGTCGTCATCATCATGGCTTCTGGCATGGCTGATGAATATGATGAAAATGGCGAAAGCTTACTTTCAGTCACATTACAAAATGCGAAACGGTTTGGCATGCGTATATTAGGCTCAAATAGCCTAGGTATGATCATCCCTACAATAGGGTTAAATGCAAGTTTAGCCCACAGTGGTGCTAAAAAAGGTAAAATAGCCTTTGTCTCTCAGTCCGCTGCAATATGTACCACTGTACTGGATTGGGCCAACAATAAAGATATTGGCTTTTCATCATTTATCTCCCTTGGTGATGCGACAGATATTGATTTTGACGAATTACTCGATTATCTAGGACGAGATAGCCGTACCAGTGCCATCATGCTCTATATCGACTCTATCAGTGAAAAAAGACACTTTCTTTCCGCGGCGCGAGCCGCTGCACGTAATAAACCAATATTTGTGATTAAGTCAGGACGCAGCCAAGAAGGCATAAAAGCAGCCATGCTTCATACTGGAGGCATGGGAGGCAATGATGCTGTATATGAAGCCGCGTTTAGACGTGCGGGTATGTTAAGAGTAAATGACTTAATTGAATTATTTGCCGCAGTTGAAAGCTTGGCTCATTCAACCCCGCTTAAAGGTGAGCGTGTTGCGATCATCAGTAATGGCGGAGGACCTGCAGTCCTTGCTGCAGATGAGTTAATTATTAAAGGTGGCAAGCTTGCCAAGCTATCGCCTGAAACAGTCGATAAGCTGAACACATTATTACCCACAACATGGTCAGGCCAAAACCCCATAGATATTGTTGGCGATGCCAATAGCAAGCGGTACACTCAGGTGTTAGAAGTCTTGATGGATAGTCAAGAAATGGATGCTATTTTAGTACTACATTCTCCGTCTGCATTAGAAGAAAGCGATGAAATAGCACAAAGTTTAGTAACAACAATCAGCAATCATACAAACCGCAATAAATTAAACATCTTAACTAACTGGAGTGGTGAAGACTCTGCCTATGTGGCAAGAAAGATCTTTAATAAAGCGGGAATTCCAACTTATCGAACACCTGAAGGCGCAGTGAAAGCCTTTATGCATATGGTTGAGTATCGTCGTAACCAACGATTACTCCAAGAGGTACCTCAATCTATTCCTGATAATATTCCTGCAAATGTTAATGTGGCTCGTGGATTACTGCAAAAGGCGCAGCAAGAGCAAAGATTCATATTAGAAACCCATGAAACACGCGATATTTTAAAAGCTTATGGGCTTAACACCATTAAAACCTGTTTTGCTGACAATGCTGAATCAGCCGTCAAATTAGCCAATGACGTGGGTTATCCAGTGGCATTGAAAGTACAGTCACCGGATCTCATGTATAAGTCAGATGTTCATGGTGTCATGCTAAACCTAACTAACGATGATGAGGTCCGTCAAGCAGCGCAGTCTATCGTTAGCCGTGTTAAAGAAATCAATCCTGATGCCAAAATTGATGGCATGATAGTGCAGAAAATGGCACTGACAGCAGGCGCACAAGAAGTCAGAGTGTCAGTGATCAATGACCCCGTTTTTGGCCCTGCTATTTGTTTAGGTGAAGGAGGCTCCGAGTGGGATCCCACCCGTGATGCCGCAGTTGCCCTACCACCTTTAAATATGACACTCGCTCGTTATATGGTTATTCAGGCGTTAAAAACCAATAAACTGCGTGATCGGCATCTTCCGCTCGGTCTAGATATGCATGCACTATGTGTCATGCTTACGCAAATTTCACATTTAATCATTGATTGCCCAGAAATCGCTTCACTGGATTTGAACCCTGTATTAGCGGCAGGTGAAACCATTACCTTACTTGATGTAAACATGAAGCTAAATAGTATGGATATTGATCCAAAAACACGTTTAGCCATCATGCCTTACCCTAAAGAGCTTGAACAAACCGCGATACTAAAAAATGGTCAAGAGGTCATGCTAAGACCAATATTACCAGAGGATGAACCAAAGCATTTAGCCTTTGATAACTCATTAAGTGACGAAGACCGCTATAAACGTTACTTTGGGGTGCGCTCACGTATGACCCATGAAGAAATGGCTGTGCTAACTCAAATCGATTACGCTCGAGAAATGGCCTTTATTGCAACCGCAATGGATGAAAATGGAGAATCAATCACCTTGGGGGCCGTTAGAGCATCAACGGATCCTGATAATACAGAAGCAGAGTTTGCTATGGCCGTCAGAGGCGACTATCAAGGTATTGGTCTTGGCAGATTATTACTTGAAAAACTAGTGAATTATTACAAGGATTCAGATACCCCTGTCCTTGCTGGTTTTACAATGTTTGAAAATCGCAGTATGGCGAATTTAGCGAAAAACCTAGGCTTTACCGTGTCTTTTGATATGGAGGAGCATTTAATAAAAATGCATATGGCACTTAAGCCTGAAAATGATAAAACATAGAAGCCAATAAAAACTGGGCGATATACCAGTTAGCGCATTGCTCTTGTCTGTTTATAACCAAGTAAAGGCCGACTATCACTAGTTGATCGCAATAGATCGCTAGTGATAGCAAAATAATCGCTTAGAAACTGCCGAAAACTTGTTAAAAGAATACGGCTTAAACGCCTGCATACAGTTAACCTTTTACACAATTCCTTCCTGATGACTTAGCTTGATAAAGCATGTCATCTGCACGTTTTAATAACGTTTCTGAGTCATCACCGGGTTGAATATTAGCAAGACCGATAGACACGGTAATATGGCCTAACTGCTGTTTGTTTTCTTTTCCTATGGTGAGCTGCCTCATAGCAATACGTTCACGGATACTCTCTGCTACTGTCATCGCATCTTTAAATTCAGTGTTAGGAAGCATAACCACAAACTCTTCCCCGCCGTAACGTGCAACAAAGTCATTTCCTTTAACGGATTGCTTTAAAGCAAAGCCAACAAAAGCCAATACCTTGTCACCAACTAAGTGTCCGTGCGTATCATTAAAAGTCTTAAAGTGGTCAATATCTACCATTAACAAACAACATGGAATTTGGCTTTGAGTAAATAAGCTCACTTGCTCAGTTGAAAATATTTCATAAGCACGACGGTTATTTAATGAGGTTAACTCATCTGTCATCGCCACCTTGCTTAAATTATCCATGTCCATTTTTAATTGAGTTAATTCATCACCTAAGGTTGCTAAGTCTTCTTTCATTGAATGATTTAAGCTAACGACCTTTTCGACTTCAGCACTGATGTTATTCACTAATGTATTGAGTAATTGTGGCGTAGGTTCAGACTGTAATTCATGACTGAACTCAGATAAGTGAGTAGAAAAGTCATCTGTGCCTGTTGAGATTTGTCCCATTTTATTCAGCAAGCTGTTAATTAAGATTTGAGTTTCTATCTGAACATTCTCAATCACCTCTGGAGATTGCTCTTGAATAAAATTATTGTAAAGACCTTGATTCACTGACGCAGTAAACTCAACTTCGTTAGCCAATAAACCGTCAATAGCGCGTTTTAAACTGAGATTGGTTTCAGCATAATATTGATACCAAATGGCATAGTTTTCAGGCGTAACAGGAATATTTAACGCTGACATTTGTGGAACAGCCATGCGTAAAATTTGCGCTGAGTTTTCAAGGTTAGTATTCAATTTAACATCCTATGTCATTAGTGTCTTACATACATAAATGTGAACCGACATCCTAGCAAGTGCGCTTTATTATGACGCTATATGCTGCATATTAATAAAATTAATATCATACTTAACAGCCTAATCCAACATAAAAGATATTGAAAATTAAGACTATTTATTCAACCATAACATTATAAAAAGCAGAGAGTGAAACGTTATTGAAAAAAATTAGAAAAAATAAAACCCTTTTTCAAAAAGCATCCGTTTATATCAATAACAGTCGAATCAATCTATCGTATTACATTAGCATTTTAGAGGTGAGAATCCATATGAAAAATATTCTGAATACTAAATTAAAAAGTCTAACTAAACTTTCTGCACTCAGTTTATTAACAGCCCTGACTTTCTCGGCAGCTGCAACAAGTCCTGTACCAAATCAATTTGAGAAACCACAAATGATAACCACCTATAAATATAATCAAGACAATTACCAAGAGGTTGACGCCGCAAAAATGTTTCCTAAACCTTCAGCTAATCAAGTACAACACATACTGTCTTTGGACACGCTGGAGAATGAAACAGACTATAAAATTGAAATACAAATCGGCCAAAATAAGCTGGTAGATTGTAATAGCCATCATTTATCAGGCAAATTAGACAAAATTAGCTTACAAGGTTGGGGTTATCAATATTATAGCGTTGAGCAACTCACGGACGGTCCAACAACTATGATGATGTGCCCAGATCCTAAAACCATGAAATTCGTCACTATGGGCAAAAGTTTGATGATTGATTATGACAGCAGACTACCAAAGGTATTCTATTTACCTGAAGGTGCTGAACTGCGTTATCGAGTTTGGCAAGTTAATGACACTTATCAATTTTCAGGGCAGTAATCGACTCTGTGATGGTAACTTTAATTTATATAAGCTTAGCGTTATATAAGTTTTAAGTCAGGAGCTGTATAACAGGCTACGATGCTATGTTGTTAAAATCGTTTGACACGAACAACTTGCATCACTTCAATCGAAAAACCTGCAAGCATCTTTTCTTCTTTATAATACGTTAAACTAACGAATTGATCTTTTAGCGACTTATATTTTTTAGGTCGCTTAAAAGTGAAAGCCACATCATAACCGTCAATCATTAAAGTATGTAACACCCATTCGTCTTTATCGCGTTGGGTGTGCGAAACAACTTTTACCCCCTCTAGGTGATTTAATTGTTCGTGTTTTTTGAGTAAACCATCAACGACTTTATTTTTCATATTGGCTTCTTTTAAGATTAACGACGCTCTTCAATAAGTTGAATGATTTCTTGATAACGATACTCGCCACAATAGCCAAATCCTGGTAATTGTTTCACTCGTATACGAGCGAATATTGGCAATGTCATACCAGCAAGAAATTTAGCTTTTACAGCAGTAGAGATACTTGAGTGCCCTTTTGCGTTCATATGCGACACAAATTCAGATAGATACTGCTCAACGTTCGCTAACTGATTTAACGCTATATGACTTTTTTGCGGCAAAATCGCGACTTCACCACGACAAACGCTACAATGTCCACACTGCTGCGGGGATCTATTATCATCAAAATAATGGTTCAAACGAGCTGTGATACACGTCTTTGATTCGAAAAAATCTAACAACTGATTAAGACGTGAGATTTCTTTTACTTCATTGCTTTGAAAATATTGAGAGAGTTGAGCAACAAGATCTGCTTGAACTAGCCTACTGCTGTTAACTTCAAAAACTTGGGTAATTTTTTTAGTTTCAAGAAGAATCATCTGCTTGTCAGCCAAATAATCTAATGCAGCTACAACTCGTTGTCTTTCAGCACCAAACTCTTGATAAAGTGAGTCAAAGTTTAACTGGCCCCATATTTTTTTAAAGTGAGTATGGGCAAAGATTTGAGTTAAAAATGCTTGTCTTGATTCATCAAACTGCGCTAAGACAGCCGCTTTATCTTGAACAAATTGATATTTAAATTCAGCAAAGTAAGCAAAGCTAGGTTTTAACACATTCGCCAACTCAAGTTGTACAAGCAAGGTCTTTAACGGTAAAAGCTTTATATTGGTACTGGTTGAAATAGCAGACTCTTGCATTTCCCACTGACCATTATCAGTTTCTTGACTAATATGTTGGATAAGCTTTTGTATTGCACTAGCTTCAGGCGTGTCGCCATAAACAAAATTCTCTATGGTATTCAAACCATCTTTGTTGGCTAAAGTGACACAATGAGACAGCTGGCCATCTCGTCCTGCTCGCCCAATCTCTTGGCTGTAATTTTCAATAGACTTAGGCAAATCGTAGTGAATGACAAATCGAATATCGCTTTTGTCTATTCCCATACCAAATGCGATTGTCGCAACAATAATCGGGATTTGACCTGTCATAAATTGCTGTTGGATCCGATGGCGGATTTCAGCATCTAACCCTGCATGATATGCAGTACAATTAACTCCCTGTGAACGAAGATACTGCGCCACATCTTCTGCCGTTTTTTGCAACGTCACATAAATAATCCCAGCACCTTGATGATGGTGAATGGTATTCAATAATTCGATGTTTTTATCTTGTTCTAATGTTGCCTTAACACTGATATCAAGATTGGGTCGATAAAACCCCGTCTGTACAATTTGCTCTGCTGAAATAGCAAAGTGTTGAGCAATATCTTGTTTGACTTTAGCCGTTGCCGTAGCGGTAAGTAACAATACCTGAGGGATAGCAAAGGATTGACAGTAAACCGGTATTTTTAAGTAGTCAGGTCGAAAATTATGACCCCACTCAGAAATACAGTGCGCCTCATCGACCACTAATAAAGAAATCTGAATAGAAGCGAGAAATTGTCTAAAACGTTCATTTTTGAATCGTTCAACTGATACCATTAAAATTTTAGTGTGGCCACTTCGAACGTCTCGCATCACTTGCTGACTTTGATCGTAACTCTGACTCGAATCAATACTGGCGGCATTGATCCCTTTATCCTTGAGGAAAGCAATTTGATCTTTCATTAATGCTAATAAAGGTGAGATAACCAAAGTAACGTTAGCTAGCTGTAAGGCACTAAATTGATAACACAAAGATTTACCAGAGCCAGTAGGGAAAATAGCTAGAGAGGAACGTCCTAAAAGGATATGTTCAATAATAGCTTGTTGTCCTTCACGAAATCCATCAAACCCAAATTGTTGTTTAAGTTGCTGATGTAGAAATTCACTATCAGCGGCTTGTAAAACTTGAGTTGAGTCATGCATAGGATTCATTTGAATACCTTATGGAAAAAGAAGAAAAACAGTCAAACTGTTATGATTTTCGAGCAATATACTGGTTGATTAATAATGTTAATTTATCTTCAAACGTTTCCTGTACAAGCTCTAAATCTTGTCCGAAACGATGAAGATACTTTGCGGCTTGTGCACGAGTTAACATCTTATTGGCTAAACAATAAGCCATTTCATCGCGCTTTTTATCAAATCGCGGTTCAAGAAACCATTGGCATGTTTCTGTATCTAAATTCGCTAATGTTTGTTGTGCTAGTTGGCAGAACGTGTCGATGTGCTCTATTCCATCTGGCCCTAAGCATCCTGGCTCAAGGCGATACAGCACGATTAATTTATTATCAAACATGTTGAGCGTCGCATCCTATGCGTAAACAAGAATTCTTATAACATTTATGAAAAATAACAATCATAAATTTATAGCTGATTGGCGTTAATCATAGCCTGTTTAAAGTTATCAATATAGTGCTGAATTGGAACGATATCTTCTTTAAGTCGGCGATTACGCCCAAGCAAAGATGATTCAACGAATAAATCAAACCATGCTGACAAAGCCAAGCCTTGTAATGGTTCATCAATTGCGTGAAATGCTAATGCAGCAACTTCTGCAGTAGATAATTGAAAATCATGGCTGCCTTTTCTTAACTCATAAGTGGCTAACGTTTCCGGTGTGAAAGATAACAATGGCAGTTTATGAAGGTACGGGCTTTTTTTGAACATTTTAATTGCTTGGCGCCAGCTACCATCTAATAAAATCAATAGAGGTATCTTTGGAGCAGATGAACCATGGTTAGCCTGCGGGATGATATGAGGATTCTCAGTCGAGCAGTTCAGTTGATTAATATGTTCAATCACTGGCTGACCCTCTTGGGCATACTGTTCTGGAAATATCAGCATAGGTTGATATTTAGGATCATTTATCATATCGACCATCTGCTTACTCGGCTCAGTACGAGACCACAGAAAAGCACTGGTATTAGGAACAAGATCAGCTATTAGCCTGCCACTATTGGTAGGTTTTAGTACTTCATCATCGTACATTATCAACATGAAGTTAGCAGACGTTTTAAGATACTCTCTATGCAAGCAAGTGCAAAAAAGTTCGCCTAATAAACACCATGGGCAGCGGACTAACTTTTTGCCTCTTGCTGCAAAAGGTTTAGTTGAAATGGATTTACGATATTGATAAAGACGATGAACAGCATGTTGCTGCTCTTTAGGTAACGCCAACATGCAAGGCTCTCTTTGAAAATGACTATAGCATCATGATGATGTCAGCTAGTATTTGGAAATGAATAACGGACAGCAATCACATAGCCATTATGGCTTAATTCAGATTATAACACGCGATTAATGCTGTTAAAATAATTCATCACCCGAAGGTGATGAATTATAAACTTAGAACTAAAGTATTCTGCGAAGCAAGAAATCCGCTTTAAGCCGCTTAATTCTAGTCATAATTTTTTTCACAGGAACAGGATACTTCTGTAACGTTTCAATTTGGCTATAATGGAACAGCTTTTCAGTATGCGTCAGAATATAGTCTTGTTCTTGCTCAAACTTTTCTTTCCAAGCGCCAGATTCATCATGCAACAACAGACCGTTTTCTAAATCTAACGCCCAAGCTCTTGGGTTTAAATTTGAACCAGTAATCAGATGCTTTTTACCATCAGCACTTATCCCTTTTAAATGGTAACTATTAATACCATTTTTCCAAAGGTGTATGCGTAGTTGACCACTTTCAACTGCCCATTGTTGGCGTTTAACAAACTTTCGTAATGATTGCTCATACATATACGGAAGCGCGCCAATGGTTGAAAATTCTTTTTCTGGCGGAATATAAAAGTCATTTGCCGTTTTATCACCGACAACAATATCAATACTTTTGCCATTTCTTAAATGGCGAGTAAGTGCCCTAACCAATGCATTCGGCGGATTAAAGTAAGGCGTACAAATGAATAGTGACTCTTGTGATTCGTCAACAAGCTTTACTACTACCTCATTTAACTTATTCTTTTTTCGGCCCAAGCCAACTAGCGGTGTAACCCGGTTACCAATACGTGTGCTTTCAAATTCATATTTAGAACGACCTAAACGCACTTTAAAAGTACGAACATCATTTTTCTCAGGACATTGCTCAACGTCTTTATCTTGAGTTAATGAACATACAGCGGGATCGCTGACTAAGAACTGATGAATATATTGACGCATGCTTCGAGCTAACTCAGCAGACTCAATTAAGTGATAGCGATCGAAACGATATTTTTCAAACTGTTGGAAGTAAATATTATTGATACTGGCGCCACTAAAAATTACGGCATCATCGATAATAAAACCTTTAAGGTGCAGAACCCCCATAAATTCGCGAGATTTTACAGGTACCCCAAGGATATCGAACGGTACCTCAGCCTCTAACATAGCTTTTCGGTACATAATATAATTGCCACTATCACCTTTATGACCAATAAGTCCACGGCGAGCGCGGTGATAATCAACTAACACGACAATGTCTAAATCGGGGTTTGCTGCTTTGGCAGCAAGTAACGCAGTTAAAACTTCACGGCCAGCCTCATCATCTTCAAGATAGAGGGCTGCGATATAAATGGCATTCTTTGCCGTCGCAATACGTGATAATAACTCAGTTTTAAACTGAAGCGGTTCTAGCAACCATTTTAATGAATCCGCTTGTAATGCGATACCACCTAGCTTATCCAGCAAGGCAACCTCCTTAAATGTTCCTCAATGACTTCATTGAGCAAACGTACGCGCAATTTTACGAATACCTAATACAGAAAGTAGTTCTTTAAAGAAGTACTAAACGTATTGATGTGGTACTCATTCTGTTTGTAAATATAACGCGTCGTAAAAACTAATTAACAAAATATTTGGAAATAGAAATTACCTACTAATAGGCTGCGGGGCAAGGTTTTTCTGCATTCAAACAACTGTTTGGTTAGTTTATGAGAGGCAATTAATACAATTAAGAATAAAACCTAACGAATTTCTCACGAAATAACGCAAGTATTTACAGGTATCAAAGGTTAAAAAAATCGAAATTTTAACTGATTATAGATTCATTAGGTGTAAACCTAAGCTAAATGGCGTATTTTATCGATAACACAACCTTCCTTAGCTGCTTATGTCTTTTATAAAAAAATCTTGGCTAACCTCCTTCAAGCCAACGCCAATGATACTCTTACTTGGCTTGAGTTTACCTGTCAAAGCTAATGAGTACATCGATAACATGATGAAAATCATTAGTCCTGCGCAATCTCAAATTGCCGTGAATATTTGGGATGTATCTAATGGTAAAACTGTGTATCGCATTAATGATCAAACATTAATGTTACCTGCCAGCATTCAAAAGGTAATCACTGCCGTTGCTGCAAGTAATCAGTTAGGCAAAACTTTTCAATATGAAACAAGCCTTACCTATGATGGCGCTATCAATGATGGCACATTAAATGGGAATCTGTATCTGCACTTTCAAGGTGATCCAACCTTAAAACGCGCCCACTTAACGACGTTAATCAACCAACTCACTGAATTAAAAATCAGCCAGATCTCAGGTGATGTAACCTTGATTGCTCATGCATCAAATCAAACCAGAGCACCTGGTTGGGCATGGGACGATTTAGGTATTTGTTATGCGGCGCCAGTATCAAATTTTATTATTGATAGAAACTGTGCCAAAGCGACATTAAGCCCAACTGAAGAACGTTCAACTGTTAAAGTTAAATCGATTTACCCTATAAACATCAAAACGACAGCAGAGTTTGATCCAACAATTCCGGTAAAAGATGCGCAAATGCATTTTTGTGAATTACACATGCAACGCTTTGACGGCAACCATTATAAAATAGAGGGTTGTTATCCAGGGAAGAAACCAATCAGACTCGCTATCGCAGTCAATGACCCTAAATTATATAGCCAACAGGTCATCAGTGATTTATTAACCCAAAAAGGCATCCAGTTTACTGAGGTCAAAACGGCCGAAAATGCCCCGACTACACAAACAGTAATCGCAACCCATTATTCAAAGCCTCTACCTGATTTACTTAAAATCATGTTGCAAAAATCAGATAATTTAATCGCTGATAGTTTATTAAAACAAATTGGCCTAAGCTATTTCCATCAAAAAAAGCATAAAGTTAATCACCATGATGATATTACTCAATCTGCTCGCAGTGATAGCTTTACTCTAGGCGCAAGAGCGATTGAAAGTATCATGCTAGAGATTGGTCTCCCGTTCATTGAAGCCAATATAACTGACGGCTCGGGTTTATCTCGCTATAACTTATTGACCGCACAACAAATGATGTCCTTATTGCAGTTCATAAAACAAGATAAAGACACTCAGTATATTGAGCAGTTATTACCTGTATCAGGTCGCTCTGGCACTTTAAAACACAAAGCTTATTATAATCAGCCACCGCTAAAAAATGTGGTTCAAGCAAAAACAGGGACTATGATGGGGGTTGAGAATTTAGCGGGTTATATCACTGCGAGTAATGGTAAACAATATGCTTTTGTCATCATCGAAAATGGCCTAAGTGCTAAGGCAAAAAAAGCTCGCCTGGCGCCATTTAGTGCCCTTTTTCTGCAAACCTTAAATGACTTACCAAATTAACAATAAAGATTTAACCTTTTAAAACGACATAAAAAAGCACTTTGAATAACTCAAAGTGCTTTTAATTTTCTTATTTGCTCGCATACAAGCCAAACGGTTTTAGCAGACGAGATTGTTCCCTAAAATAACTCTACTGGCATATCCATAATAGCGCTATCGCCTCGAGAAACCTGCGCTAGATGGAAGTCAGCTTTAGGTAATACTTTTTCCATATAAAACTTAGCGACGTAGCTTTTTTGTTCGGTAAAGTTTGCATCGTCATGCCCTACCGCTTTGTCAGCTAGCAGTAATGAATAGTAACCATAAAGTATGTAACCAAAGGCATCTAAGAAATCTACAGCGCTTGCGTTGATTAATGCAGGCTGAGTTAGCTTATTATCATTGATGTGACTCGCAATGCTAAGTAGGTTATCAAATCGAGTGCTAATAGCAGATTTATCTTCAGCTGAAACGTGTTGTAACTCATTTAGCTCAGCAGTAATTTCTGCAACAAATTGACTCAATGTTGCTAGGTTATCACCTGTCACTTTACGGCCTAAGAAGTCAATGGCTTGAATACCATTAGTCCCTTCATAAATTTGTGCGATCCGTGTGTCACGCACAAATTGCTCAATGCCTGTTTCGCGAATATAACCATGACCACCAAATACTTGCTGAGCCATAATTGTTGCATCTAAACCACGATCAGTTAGAAATGCTTTAGATACTGGCGTGAGTAGTCCAACGTATTTTGCAGCCTTTGTTTGAACGTCACCTTCGCCATGTTTGGCTAAATCTAATTGCTTGCCAGTGAAAACTGAAAGTGCTCTACCCGCATCTGTGATTGATTTAATAGTCAGTAACATTCTACGGACATCACCGTGAACGATAATGGGGTCAGCAGCAGCGCCTGTAGGTGAGCCGCCAGCAGCAACCCCTTGAACACGTTCTTTGGCATAATCAGCAGCCATTTGATACGCACCCTGAGCACTGCCTAAGCCTTGAATACCTATCGCAAGACGCTCATAGTTCATCATAGTGAACATACACACTAAACCACGGTCGACTCTACCAACTAAGTAGCCTTGTGCATTATCATAATTCATAACACAAGTCGCTGACGCTTTAAGCCCCATTTTGTGTTCAATTGAGCCAACAGATACGCCGTTAGGCTCGCCCAAAGTCCCATCATCGTTGACTGAAATCTTTGGAACTAAAAATAACGAAATACCTTTAGAGTTCGGCAGTTTAGCAAGCACTAAATGAATAACGTTTTCGGTTAAATCATGATCGCCGCCAGTAATGAAAATTTTACTACCAGAAATTAAGTAACTGCCATCTTCTTGTGGTTCAGCTTTAGTACGAATATTACGAAGATCTGAACCGGCTTGCGGTTCTGTCATGTCCATGGCACCAGACCATTGCCCTGAATATAGGTTTGGTAAATATTTCTCTTTTAATTCTTCTGTAGCATGAGCATTGATACATAAAGCAGCACCAGCAGTCAGTGAGCTGTATAAAGTGAAAGAGTTACATGCGCTGTAGTTCATTTCATCAACTAAAACGCCTAACATTTTTGGCATACCCATACCGCCAAAATCCGGCTCACCACATAAGCCAACCCAGCCACCATCGGAAAATTGTTGATAAGCTTCTTTAAATCCATCTGGCGTAATAACCTTGCTACCTTCGTGCCTTACTTCTTGCTCATCACCATTTCTGTTAATAGGTTGAATCAAGTCACGGCTAATCTTGCTAGCTTCATCTAGAATAGCGACTGCGGTGTCCATATCGACCATTTCAGCCATAGCTGGCATGTTTTGCCATGTGGTATTGGCATCAAAGACGTTTTCTAATAAGAATTGCATGTCTTTCAAAGGAGCTTGGTAAGGATTCATATCACACTCTTAAACAGATAATTAAAACAGTTGTTTCAATTTATACAAAAGGACTATGAAACACAAGCTGTATCTGTAGTAAAAAGCATAAATAATGAATAAATTTTACAAATAAACATCCCACTCACTACTTGGTTATGAGTCGCATAAATACGCCTAAAAATAGCGAAAATTAGACAAGGTTTTGAATTCGAAGTGAGTATAAAAGGAACAACTACATACTTGCTAAAGAAAACAAAAACGCAATTGAGTGAGATAACGGCTTAAACATGTTATTGAGCCGATGAACGTTCGAATGCTGCACCAAGTAGAGAAAAGTAATCTAAAATAGCAGCCATAATTTGCTCTCTATGGCCGACATTTGGATATATTAACCGAGTGGCTTGATCTGATTTAGTCGTCCCTGACACAAGATAATTATTTCTTAATGAACCAAACGATTCTATTGAAGATTCAAAAGCACGCGCCATTAGTTCTGTAGGCTTAGAGAAATAATAACTACCTTGTACCTTATCAACCTTAATTGCATTGGTTACAAACTCACTAGCAGACTGACCATCTTCACTTAATAAAACAAGTTTAAACAAGTTTGATAGCTTATCGTTAAGCGCATGTGGTTTTAATAGATGATCATTAAGCCATAAATCTGATGCACAAGCATACTTGCTGTGACGATCTTCAAAGGCTTTTGCCACTATATAATGATCAAATGCATGCCAAAACTCATGCGCTAACGCACCAGCACCGGCATTTTTAGCTAATGCTAACTCTCTTGTGCTTGGGGAATAATGTGCTTGCACACCTTTTTGGCCACCACGACCAAATAGCATATTTAATGTCTTTCTAAGACCAATAAGTTCAGTGGGAACATTCAGTATCTGAGAAAGATCTGCTAAAGAATCAAAAACTAAATTTGCTGCAATTTTTGACTCATCAGCAGTCACCCATTTACCCACACTGATATGCCTTAAGCCAAACGTTTGTTTGATATCATTGAAATTGGCTTGCTCGCCAAGGCGATAATCTAGTCCATTGCGAAAATATTGTGTATGTTGCAGCAAAACTGAATAACCTATTCGTGGCTAAATTTACAAACGATAAAAAAGTCATAAAAAATGCCTCAATATGAGGCATTTTTTAAGATAATGAATTACCACATAAGGTCATCAGGGATAGCATAATCCGCATATGGATCATCTTCTTTAGTCACTTGCTCAGTTTGATTATCATCAGTATCAATCCAAAGATAACCACACCATTCTGGTACCAATAAATTGACGCGTTCAGCTAATTTATGCGGTACTAGATAGCTTTTATCTTCGTAACGGATAATACCAACTGCGCCAGAAAGTAACTGACCTTGTAATTTCTCATTCACATAAACTGATAAGATTTTATTATTAACCGTGAAGTTAAACTTAATTTCAGCATCAGTAGGAATTGAAATGGCGAACTTGGTAAACTCAGTGATGAGTCCACGCACTTGGCCTTTTTCTTCAGCTTCTGCAAAACGTTTTTCATTTAATGCACGATCTTTCTCAGCTTGCTCAAGTTTTTGCTGTGCAATTTGTTGCTTTAAATCTGCACTACCATCATCTATCTTGGCTTTCTTCTGCTTACGTTTTTGAGTTTTAACATCACGCGCTTTTTGTTTGCTCGCTAATCCTGCTTTAAGCAATTGCTCTTGTAATGCGTTTGCCATTTAAATCACCTTAAAATTATTTACTATTCTGGCATGTGTTTCGCTAGTGCATCCATTGCCGCGCCTGCACCACCTAATGACCAACCACCATCAACGGGTAAGATTGTTCCAGTGATGTAAGACGCCATATCCGATGCTAAAAATAATGCTGCGTTTGCAATATCTGATTTAACTCCATTGCGTTTCAATGGCACACTATCAGCTATCATTGATTTTAATGCTTTACTTGGTGCTAAGCGATCAAAACCTTCTGTTTCGTCAATAGGTCCTGGTACTATCGAATTGACTCTAATTCCATCTACGCCCCATTCTATTGCTAACGTGCGAGTTAGCATATCTACACCGGCTTTGGCTGCACAAACATGTACTTGCAGCGCCATTGGTACATAAGCTTGTGGCGCAGAAATCTGAATAACATTGGCACTGGTTTTACCGTCAGCTTGACTAACTGCTTTTCTCAGCAGTGGATAAGCTTGCTTAATAACTTGGAAACTTCCAAGCAGGTCAATGTCCATTACTGATTTAAATCCATTCGCTGATAGATCTTTAGCGCGCGAAGGAAAATTCCCTGCAGCGCCGCTTACCAGAACATCGATATGGCCAAATGCTTGTTCAATATTGGCAAAACCTTGACTAACAGCCTCAATGTCACGGACATCAAAACTGACCCCAAGATGCTTGCCATTTGGGTTTACTAATTTAAGTTCATTTACAGCTGAGTTAACTTTTTCAACACTACGACTCGCTACAGCAACATTGGCTCCTTGCTTAGCAAAAGCGCATGCTATGCCAAGATTAATTCCACTGGTGCCACCTATAACAACAACATTCTTTCCTTGATAATCAAACATTAAACGCTCCTGATTTGTTGTGTTGTAAAGTAAATCGTATTGACACTTGTTAAACGTATCGCAGGTTTACTTTTACTCTCAGCTGTAATCGACTCTATTTAAGTGAATCAACAATTTGGTGCAATGAAGCCAGTGGATCTGCCGCTTTAGTGATCGGTCTTCCAATCACTAAAAAGTCAGAGCCTGCCGCTATTGCTTTAGGTGGTGTCATCACGCGGTGTTGATCGCCTACATCGGAGCCAACAGGCCTAATACCTGGAGTCACTAAATTAAACGATTGGCCAAAAGATGACTTTAACATCGTCGCTTCTTGGGCAGAACATACAACCCCGTCAAGGCCTGCTCTATGTGTAAGCGCAGCTAAGCGCTTAACGTGCTCTTGTGCAGGCACATTAATGCCCAAAAGCGCTAAGTCTTCATCGCTCATCGATGTTAAAACGGTTACAGCGATAAGTAATGGCGCATCATTGCCGTAGTTAACAAGCGCTCTCTTGGCAGCTTCCATCATGGCTAGCCCACCACTTGCATGAACGTTGGTCATCCATACCCCTAAATCTGCAGCAGCTGACACTGCCTTAGCAACGGTATTTGGAATATCATGAAATTTTAAATCTAGAAATAAATCAAAGTCACGGTCATGTATGTCTTTAACCAATTGTGGCCCAAATAAAGTGAACATTTCTTTACCCACTTTTAAACGGCACATCGTTGGATCAAGCTTGTCGATTAATGATAACGCTTCATTTTTATTATCGTAATCTAAGGCTACTACAATTGGTTTATCAGTCATGTTTACTCCGTAAGATAATCATTAAGCATACTCACAATGAATATGTAATGACGTATGGGTGTTCGTTTTGTAACGCTAGATTGTTGATGTCTTGGTTTACTCACCATCAAGTCCTTTAACACGCTTAATGCTGCCCCACTCTTTGCAAGATGGGCAATGCCAATACAAGCTATGCGCTGGGAACCCACATGAACAACAGCGGTAACTTGGTCTAAATTTAATTTGTTGCTCTACTAACTTTTCAAGCATCGATAAGCTTTGTTTTGCTTGTCCATCTTCAGCCTGCTTGATATGTAACTGCATTAGATGTTGAAACCCCTTCATCGTAGGGTGACGATACAAGTGGTCTAGCACCATTTTTTCAGCATTCTTAGTATTTCCTTGCTCAATTTTGTGTTTAGCAAGGGCAATAATAACACTGGCTCCACCGCCGGACTCTAGTGCTTGCTGTAAGAGAGATTGATAGCCTTCTAAGTCATTACTGTCACGGTAAACTTGTCTAGCAACACCAATAGCGTCGGCAAACAATTCGATATCTGCAAGCTTTAATTCTAAGATGGCTTTTTTACATTGGGAGACTTGATTTGAATCAAGATAGATTTTTGCGAGGGTTAACCAAGCTCTGCCACAATGCTCATCAAGCTTAATGGCTTGTTGAAGTAATTTGATTTTCTCATCGCTTTCAGTCGCTTCATCAGATAACTGGCAATAAAAATGTGCAGTGATGGATTTGAGTGCTTGCTGACGTTTACGACTTAAGCCTTTAGTGATGTTAATGGCGTTTTGCCATTCTTTGGTCACTTGATAAATCGAGATTAATTCACTTTCTGCTTCTTCGCTATGTTCATCTTGACTAACGAGATTGAGAAAAATTTCTTCTGCACGATCATAAAAGCCCGCTGCTAAATAATCTTTTCCCAGTTCCATCATGGCAATGTCACGTTGTTCGGTGGTGAGACTGGGCCTTGCGATGAGGTTTTGATGGATACGGATTGAGCGATCGACTTCACCACGTTTACGAAATAATGAACCTAAAGATAGATGTGTGTCGATTGTTTCATCATCGACATCTAGCATAGTAATAAAGAGATCAACCGCTTTGTCTGATTCATTTGAAAGCAAAAAATTAAGCCCAGTGAAATAGTCTCTACTGAGTTTCTTACTTTGTTGCTTTTGATTCTGTCGTATACTTCTACGCCCCATATACCAACCGTAACCGGCTGCTATAGGTAACAACAGAAAGAGGATTTCTAGCATATTATGCAGTGGTATCCTGTGCTATTGGATCAGACACTTTATCAGTTAGCTGAGCAATGGTTTTATTTCGCTTACGAATGACCATTTTCATTTTGAGAATATAGTAACCGGCAAATAACCAGCTAATCAAAAAACCTGCTAAAAACACAATGGCCAAAACAACAGGTAAACGATATTGGCCTTCTGCAACAAAATAGCTGACCGTCACAATTTGTTCGTTTTTGGCACCAAACAATAAGGCGAGAACAAAAAATAATCCAACAATGATAATGGCAATAAACGATTTCACATGCAGCTCCATTCAATCTGTGAGTGATAAAAATTCAATCTTATCAATACAACTGATTATCCAAGATATTTAGCCAAGTAACCAGCTTTGAAAAGCAATAGATACAAAAAAGCCTCCAAAAGGAGGCTTTTTAATCAAGCGTTAATCAATGATTAACCGCATCGACACGTTCGCGCAGTTCTTTGCCAGGCTTAAAGTGCGGTACGTATTTGCCTTCCAATTCAACTGAGGTACCAGTTTTTGGATTACGGCCAACACGCGGTGCACGATAGTGAAGAGAAAAACTACCAAATCCACGGATCTCAATACGATCACCGCCTTCTAATGTTGTTGCCATTTGCTCCAACATTTCTTTAATAGCACTTTCCACTTCTTTTGCCGACAACTGCGACTGCCTAGTGGCAAGTTTTTCGATCAGTTCGGATTTTGTCATCCTATACCCTCTATTATCAAGCCAAACACAGTCGCCTAAAGGGAAACACCAGGTGTTTCCCACACTACAGGCGATTTATTACTTACGAGCTGCTTTAAACGCTTCAGCCATAGCATTACTAATAACAGCATCATCTTGCTTGTTAATAGTTGCCATTGCTTCTTTCTCATCTGCTTCATCTTTCGCACGGATAGATAAGCTGATAGAACGGTTCTTACGATCAACGCCCATGAACTTAGATTCAACTTTGTCACCTACAGAGAATACTGTAGATGCGTCTTCGATACGCTCGCGAGAGATATCTGCAACGCGAAGGTAACCTTCAACAGTTTCAGCTAGTTCAATTGTAACGCCTTTAGCGTCAACAGCAGTAACTACACCATTTACAATAGTACCTTTCTTCTTGTCTGCCAAGTAAGCATTGAAAGGATCGTCTTCAGTTTGCTTAACGCCTAAGCTGATACGCTCACGCTCAGGGTCAACAGAAAGAACTACTGCGTGGATTTCGTCACCTTTCTTGTACTCAGATACAGCGTCTTCGCCAGTACCGTTCCAAGAAATGTCAGATAAGTGAACAAGACCGTCGATGCCACCGTCAAGACCAATGAAGATACCGAAGTCAGTGATAGACTTGATCTTACCAGAAACTTTATCGCCCTTGTTGAAACGAGTAGCGAAATCATCCCATGGGTTAGTCTTACATTGCTTAAGACCTAGAGAAATACGACGACGTTCTTCATCGATGTCTAGAACTAGAACTTCTACTTCATCACCTAAGTTAACAACTTTAGATGGGTGGATGTTCTTGTTAGTCCAATCCATTTCAGAAACGTGAACAAGACCTTCAACGCCTTCTTCGATTTCAACGAAACAACCGTAGTCAGTTAAGTTCGTTACGCGACCAGTTAAACGTGTGTTTTCTGGGTAGCGCTTGCTGATTTCTAACCATGGATCTTCGCCAAGTTGCTTAAGACCTAGTGATACGCGAGTACGCTCACGGTCATACTTAAGAACTTTAACGTTGATTTCGTCACCAACATTAACGATTTCAGATGGGTGCTTAACACGCTTCCAAGCCATATCAGTGATATGTAGAAGACCGTCAACGCCACCTAAGTCTACGAATGCACCGTAGTCAGTGAGGTTCTTAACGATACCTTTAACTGCTTGACCTTCTTGAAGGTTCTCAAGAAGAGCATCACGTTCTGCACTGCTTTCTGATTCGATAACAGCACGACGAGAAACAACAACGTTGTTACGCTTCTGGTCAAGTTTGATAACTTTGAATTCTAATTCTTTGTACTCTAGGTGAGCAGTATCGCGAACTGGGCGAACGTCTACTAGAGAACCAGGTAAGAAGGCACGGATACCGTTTAATTCAACAGTGAAACCACCTTTAACTTTACCATTGATGATACCGATTACAGTTTCAGCATCTTCATAAGCTTTTTCTAGAACAATCCAAGCTTCGTGACGTTTCGCTTTCTCACGAGATAATTGAGTTTCACCGAAACCGTCTTCAACAGAGTCAAGTGCAACATCAACTTCGTCGCCAACAGCGATTTCTAAAACACCTTGAGCGTTTTTGAATTCGTCAGCAGAAATTGGGCTTTCAGACTTAAGACCAGCGTCAACTAGTACAGTACCGTTTTCGATGCGAACAACTACACCACGTACGATAGAACCAGGACGGAACTCAAGTTCATTTAGGGATTGTTCAAATAGATCAGCAAAAGATTCAGTCATTTTATGATTACTTTCTTTTATAAACCACCATCCATCCTAGATGTGGAGTCAATTAATTTATTTACATCATCCGTGACATAAATGTTGTTTCATAACTTCTCAGAATTAAGAAATTACGTTAAGTTTTTATTGATGTGTTCAAGCACTAGCTCAAGCACTTCATTAATACCTATGCCACTAGTATCAATCACTAGCGCATCATCCGCAGGCACTAAAGGCGAGACTGAACGATTAATATCGCGGTCATCACGTTCAATGATTTCAGATAAAAGGCGATCGATATTAACATCGAACCCCTTGTCCTGCAACTGTTTATAGCGTCGCTGCGCTCTTTCCTCTGCTGATGCAGTAAGGAAGATTTTGGCTGGTGCATTAGGAAAAACGACGGTTCCCATGTCACGGCCATCAGCTACTAATCCAGGTTCAGCACTAAAAGCACGTTGGCGTCTAAGTAGTGCTTCTCTAACACGTGGAAAAGCGGCTATCTTAGAAGCTGCATTTCCACATTCTTGAGTGCGAATACTGGTTGATACATCTTCACCTTCTAAAATGACTTTCACTAAATCATTTCCGGCTAAAAACTGCACGTCTAAATGAGAAGCTAACAAGGTAATGGCTTCTTCATTTTCTAATTCAACATCGTGATGAATGGCTGCAAGGGCTAAAACACGATAAATAGCGCCGCTATCTAGTAAATGCCAATCTAATCGTTCAGCAACGAGTTGGCATATTGTCCCTTTTCCTGCACCGCTTGGTCCGTCGATTGTGACTACTGGAGCACGTTCAGACATAAATTCCTCCGAAAAAAAACAATCTTCCATGAATGTAAAAAAGGTTCATCAAAATGAGCGGGCGGCATTGTATAACAATTTGAACCAAAAAACTGGAGAATTTTGTAAGTTCATAAAGAAGATCATAACAACGGCAGTTAATTGACTGCCGTCATTATTTTTATGCTTGGTAAGATTAAATTAGCAAGCTAAACGTGCGAACTCACTGAAATAAGTCGGGAAGGTTTTAGAAGTACAATCAGGATCGTTAATCGTAATTCCACAAGGCGCAAAGGCCATCATTGAAAAACACATCGCCATACGATGGTCGTTATAGGTATCGATATCAGCAGTATTCAATACAGCAGGAGGCGTGACTGAAATATAATCATGGCCCTCTTCTACTGTTGCTCCAACCTTTCTAAGTTCTGTAGCCATAGCTGCTAAACGATCGGTTTCTTTAATACGCCAATTATAAATATTGGTTATTTTGGTTGTTCCTTCTGCAAATAATGCCACTGTTGCAATTGTCATTGCAGCATCAGGAATATGATTCATATCTAAATCAACCGCTGTTAGTTTCGCTTGACGTGAAATAATATAATCATCACCCCACTCGATATCAGCGCCCATTTTTTCAAGGACATCTGCAAATTTGACATCACCTTGTATGCTTAATTTACCAACACCTGTTACTTTGACTTCACCGCCTTGAATTGCACCTGCAGCCAGAAAATACGATGCCGATGAAGCGTCACCTTCAACTAACACTTTACCTGGTGATACATATTGCTGGCCGGATTTGATTTCAAATCTGCGGTAGTCGTGGTTTATGACTTCAACCCCAAATTGAGCCATTAAGGCTATAGTGATATCAATATAAGGTTTAGAAACTAACTCACCTCTAATATTAATATTAACTGAGTCTTTAGTTAATGGCGCAACCATGAGTAATGCAGTTAAGAACTGGCTCGACAAGTCGCCAGCTATCTCAACTTCTCCACCATTTAATCCATCAGCATTAATGGTTAAAGGTGGAAAACCATCATTTTTTAAGTAAGTCACATTAGCGCCTAACTGACGCAGAGAATCAACCAAATCGCCAATTGGTCTTTCTTCCATTCTCGGCTCACCTGTTAATGTAAATTCCCCTGAACCAAGTGTTAACGCAGCGCAAAGCGGTCTCATTGCTGTACCAGCATTACCTAAAAATAGCGTTTCAGCTTGCTTTGCAGTGATAGGTTTTCCTAAACCTTCAAGTTCGCAAACGGTATTATTATCTGATAACTCATATTGAACGCCCAGCTGTTTAAGCGAGGCTAACATGTATCGAATATCATCAGAGTCCAGTAAATTCGTTAAGGTTGTTTTACCTTTAGCAAGAGTAGCCAATAGTAAGGCTCTGTTAGAGATACTTTTTGAGCCTGGAATGTTAACAACACCACTGACTTTTTCTACGGGTTCAAGACGCAACTGTTTCATGAAAAATTCTTCTTAAATGAGTTCTAGCAAAATGCAAGAATGGATATGATTAAAGACAAAGCGACGTCTATGTCAATTTATCTATACGATTCTGATTGATAGTTAGATAATAATTATTCTTGACTACAAATTTACTCATTGCAGCCCACGATACAAGGGCTTTTAATAAAAAAATGACGGATTTATGTCGAACTTGAATAAAATGAATGAAAAAACCACTATTTTACTTACTGATTTAGCTTAAATGACAAAAATTAACCTTGCACTGTAAACCTTCATTTAGAAAAACAGTTAATTTTAAAATTAGTTATTTTTTTACATTTCAATCCGCAATTAAACCACGTTATCCTAAAGCGAATCCTACCATTATTTGATATTTATAAGGTCAATGACCATGTTCAAAACATTAACAGCCATGCCAGCAGATCCAATTCTTGGTTTGCTGACACAATATCGACAAGACTCTCACCCACAAAAAATCGACTTAGGTGTTGGCGTTTATAAAGATCCTGCTGGCCATACGCCCATTTTAGACTGCGTAAAAATAGCAGAGCAACAACGCACAGACACCGAAACAACCAAAGTCTATATCGGCCCTACAGGCTCTGAAAACTTTAATCAGTTAATGTCTGAACTTGCATTCGGACAAACCCACCCTGCTTTACTTGCTAATCGTGTAAAGACGGTTTCCACACCAGGTGGCACTGGCGCATTAAGAGTTGCAGCTGAGTTTATTAAAAGCTGTAAACCGAATGCTGTTATTTGGGTAAGCGACCCAACATGGGCGAATCATACTGGATTGTTTAAAGCTGCTGGCTTAACAGTTAACACTTATCCTTATTACGATTACGATACTAAAACCTTAAAATTTAATGAAATGAAGGCAGCACTTAGTCAAATTGGTCCGGATGATGTCGTTTTACTTCATGCCTGTTGCCATAACCCTAGTGGTATGGATTTATCTACCGAGCAGTGGGATGAAGTCATTGCTATTACTGCAAAACAAGGATTTACTCCATTAATTGATATGGCATATCAAGGTTTTGGGGATGGCGTTGATGAAGATGCTTATGGTGTACGCCAAATGGCTGCTGCAGTAGAGGAAATGATTTTATGTAGCTCTTGCTCTAAGAACTTTGGTCTTTACCGCGAAAGAATTGGGGCGTGTACGCTTGTTGCTGACAATAGCCAAACTGCAAACATCGCTTTTTCTGTGCTTTTGTATGTAGTTCGCTGTATATACTCAATGCCGCCTGCCCATGGTGCAGCGCTAGTTGAAACCATTCTCGGGACTGCAGAGCTTAAACAGCAATGGCTAAATGAACTGACCGTAATGCGTGATCGCATAAACGGTAATCGTCAAATGTTAGTGGATAAACTAATTGAAAATGGCGTAACACAGGACTTTAGCTTCATTGCCAAACAAAAAGGGATGTTTTCATTCTTGGGTATTAATCCTGCACAAGTGGAGCAATTGAAACAAGAGCACAGTATCTATATGGTCGATTCAAGCAGAATGAGTATCGCTGGTATTAGCGAATCAAATGTAGATTATCTGGCTAAATCTATTGCTAGAATTCTGTAAGCTTTCTTTTATTCAGAAATGTAAAAGCGAATTGTTTTCATCAATTCGCTTTTTTTTAAGTTTAGACTTTTGGGGTTTACATTTTGTTCTGACTTACTTGTTAACTGAGCATCATGAATCATGTTTTTAATCAGCTAGCATAAGGTTAAATCTTACAACTTGATTGCAGCTCAAACGAACTGTCATTAATAAAAAAGCCACTCATAAAAGTGGCTTTTTTAAGGCAATGGTTTTATAGGGACGAAAACTGAGTCATTATTTGTACTGACGTGCAAAAGCTTCCATAAATGTCACTAAGGCTTTTACGCCTTCTAATGGCATTGCATTGTAGATACTGGCGCGCATGCCGCCAACAATCCTATGACCTTTTAATGCCACTAAGCCTGCCTGTTCAGCTTGTTTTAAAAATTCACTATCGAGCGAGCTGTCCACTAATTGAAAAGTCACATTCATTCGAGAGCGATTCTGAATTGCAACCCCATTAGTATAAAATGGATTATTATCAATGCATTGATAAAGTAAGGCTGCTTTTTGCTTGTTAAGGGCCTCCATAGCTTTAACGCCCCCTTGCGCAGATAACCAATCAAACACTTCAGCAGCAAGGTACCATGCAAATGTAGGTGGGGTATTAAACATTGAGTCATTCGCTTGTGCGACTGAGTAATCCATTATTGATGATTGAGTTAGACTCGGTAATTTCAACATATCATCTCGAACAATTACAATTGATAACCCTGATGGACCGATATTTTTTTGTGCACCAGCATAGATAACCGCGTATTTACTGACATCGATATCACGAGACATTATGGTTGATGATAAGTCGACAACTACAGGCCATGGACTGTCTAAGTCATCAAAAATTTCAATTCCATCTACGGTTTCATTGGCACAATAATGAACGTAACGATAATCATCATCCAGTTTATGTAAGTCAGGCAAGACCACTTGATTTAATCCATCTTGTTTTTCGACAATATTGATTTGATCAATGTTGTTTTCACCGACTATCTTGACGGCTTCTTTTACCGCAGCCGAAGACCATTGTCCATTAACTAGATAGAGCGCTTTACCGTTGTCACCAAGAAAATTGTTAACCACATTAGTAAATTGCCCTCTTCCACCGCCATGCATAAACAGAACATGATAGTTAGAAGGTATGTTCATTAGTTCACGTAATGTTTTTTCAGCATGCTGAGTCAGGGCAATAAATTCTTTACTTCGGTGGCTTATTTCCATCACGGAGACGCCAAGACCATTCCAATCGATTAATTCCTGCTGAGCTTTTTGCATCACAGCTTGAGGTAACATGGCAGGTCCGGCACAAAAATTGAAAATATCGCTCACAGCAGTATCCTTTATCGTTTGATGGTAAAACTTTCTTTTTATAGCAATTTGATATGCAGTATATAGCAACTGTTTGCTTGCTAAAATGAAAAAAAATCATTTAAATTTTGTATTAGAAACTTGTTTATATAAACTTGAACTGAATTAACTTTTTGTACACTTTTTTTGATAGAATTCACTGCTGTTTTTAATTTTTATGTACTTACTGAGCTGACCTTATAATCAAACTCAATGAATAAATAAAAATTGATAACGGGTAAACCACTTATGATTACACAAGCGTAATCACAAATAAGTCAGTAAAATATGGTCTTAGTACTAAACTGAGACTGTAACAATAATGAATAATCCGTTTTAACGGAAATTGGATCGATTGATGTATTTAAAACCCTTTTTGCTGTTTGGCACTGTAACAATTGCCAGTGTCTGCTCACAAGCCAATGCAAAACAATCTGACTACATAACCGTCGCAGATCAGTTTAAACAACACTTTCACCAGCAATTGAAGCAAAGCAAGGTACCTGGTGGGGCCTTCGTTATTGTTGAGGGAAATGAAGTTTTATCACTAAGTACCTTCGGCAAACGTAAAAAAGGTGGCAAACTCAATGTAAATCAAGACACTGTTTTTCGTTTGGCATCTGTATCAAAAACCTTCGCCGGTAGCTTAGCGAGTATGTTAGTCAATGAGCGAAAGCTAAGCTGGCAACAACCTATTGTTAAGTACTTACCAGAATTCACTCTCGCCAATAAAGCTAACGCTGAAGAAATAACCTTAGCGCATGTAATTGGTCAAAGTACCGGTTTGATGCCTAATAGTTACGATAATTTAATTAATGCCAATGTTAAAATGGACAAAATTATCAACAAGTTCTCTGAGCTAACCCCAATGTGTAGCCCCGGAGTTTGTTATGGCTATCAGAACGTAGCATTTTCATTTATTGAAACGGCCATAGAGCAGCAATCTGGAATGGCTTATGAAGATTTATTGCAACAAAAGATTTTTTCGCCTCTAGATATGAATACTGCAACAGTCGGCTATGATGCTTTCATGGCAAGAGAAAACCGTGCAGAACCTCATGTAAAAACAAAATCGGGTTTTCGTAAAGTCACGGTAAAGCCTAATTACTATAAATTACCATCCGCTGCAGGCGTCAATGCCAGTATCAATGACATATCGAAATGGCTAATTGCCAATTTAGGTGAGAATCCTGGTGTCATTTCAAACAGTGTGATTAAAGATGTCACGACGCCAGGCGTCAGAACAACCAAAGAGTTACGCCGCCGTGACTGGCGAGCACACCTTGATAATGCACATTACGGTAAAGGCTGGCGAGTATATGAATTTGAAGGCCGTCCATTAATTTATCATGCTGGTTGGGTCGCTGGTTACGTGGCAGAAATATCGTACTCACCCGAGTTGAATATTGGTATGGCGATGTTGTTAAACGGTGAATCAAGAGTGATTGCTAAATTAAGCTCTACCTTTTGGAAAAATGCTTTCGAACAAGCGAATAAAAATAAATCTTAGTGCGTAACTCTCCCTATCCACTTGTTATCTTTATAAACATTCAAGCATAAAAAAGGATGCCATTTGGCATCCTTTTTTGTATCACACTATCAGAATGTTATTGGTGATTAAGCATCTGATTCTGGTGTAGCTGAATCGTCAGCAGCATTCGTTTCAATGCTCTCAGCGGTTTCGCCTTCTGCACCTTCTTCGATTTGCTCATCTTCTTCAATTTCATCAAGACGCTGCAAGCCAACCACTTTCTCATCGTCTGCGGTTCGAATAATGGTGACACCTTGCGTGTTACGACCAATCAGTGAAACACCATTTGAAGGAGTACGAACAAGCGTACCTTTGTTACTAATGAGCATGATTTCTTCAGATTCAGTAACTTGAACTGCGCCAACTACGGCACCATTACGTTCACTGACTTTGATAGAAACAACACCTTTCGTGCCACGACTCTTCGCTGGGTACTCTGATAAGTCGGTACGTTTGCCGTAACCGTTTTCGGTAACAGTAAGAATTGCACCTTCTTCTTTCGGAATGATCATGGAAACAACTTTTTGACCATCTTCAAGTTTAATACCGCGAACACCTGTAGCCGTTCGGCCCATTGGACGGATAGCAATTAAATCTTCACCAGTTTCAGGGTCTTTTTTCACTTCACCCGTTTCTGAATCACGTACTTTTTCGTTGAAGCGAACCACTTTACCTTCGTTAGAGAACAACATAATGTCGTCACTACCGTTAGTAATATCGACGCCAATTAATTGGTCATCATCTTTAAGGTTTACTGCAATAATGCCGTTTGCACGTGGATTACTGTATGCAGTCAATGCCGTTTTCTTAACCGTACCGTGCGCTGTTGCCATAACAATAAACTTATCATCAGCGTATTCGCGTACAGGTAAGATAGCAGTAATGCGCTCACCATCAGCAAGAGGTAATAAGTTAATAATTGGACGGCCACGAGCTGTTCGACTTGCAAGTGGTAACTGGTACACTTTAAGCCAGTACATTTTGCCAAAGTCAGAGAAACATAAAATCGTATCGTGAGTATTCGCAACAAGCAGTTTTTCAACGAAATCTTCGTCTTTCACTTTCGTTGCCGCTTTACCCTTACCACCACGACGTTGAGCTTGGTAATCAGTTAGAGGCTGATACTTCGCATATCCCATATGAGATAGCGTTACAACAACATCTTCTTCATTGATTAAGTCTTCAAGACTCATATCAACTTCATTTTGATTAATCACAGTGCGGCGTTCATCACCATACTGCTCAAGCATTTCTTCGAGCTCTTCTTTGATCACTTCCATTAAGCGTTCAGGGCTACGAAGAATGAACAGCAAGCTTGCAATGAACTCAAGTAATTCTTCGTATTCGTTTAGAATTTTCTCGTGTTCAAGGCCTGTTAAGCGATGAAGGCGTAGTTCAAGAATGGCTTGAGCTTGTTGCTCAGTTAAATAGTATTTGCCATCGCGGATACCAAAATCTGGTTCTAACCATTCTGGACGAGCTGCATCATCACCTGCTTTTTCAAGCATGCCTTGTACGTGGCCTAAATCCCACCCTTGCTCAACTAATTTCACTTTAGCTTCAGCTGGCGTTGGTGAGTTCTTAATCAACGCAATAATCGGATCGATATTCGCTAATGCAATCGCAAGTGCTTCAAGGATATGTGCACGGTCACGCGCTTTACGTAATTCAAAAACAGTACGACGAGTAACAACTTCTCGGCGATGAAGAATAAAGCACTCAAGCATTTCTTTAAGGTTGAACAATTTAGGCTGACCGTTAGTCAATGCCACCATGTTGATACCAAAAGAACATTGCATCTGAGTTTGAGCGTATAAGTTGTTCAGAACAACTTCGCCTACTTCACCACGTTTAATCTCAACAACGATACGCATACCGTCTTTGTCAGACTCATCACGTAAACCTGTAATACCTTCAATTTTCTTATCCTTAACAAGCTCGGCGATTTTTTCAATCAAACGTGCTTTGTTAACTTGATAAGGAATTTCGGTAACGATAATACGTTCACGACCGTTATCTTCTTCAATCTCAGCTTTAGAGCGCATGACGGCACGGCCACGACCCGTTTTGTAAGCATCAATAATACCTTTACGGCCATTAATTGTTGCAGCTGTTGGGAAATCAGGTCCTGGAATATGTTCCATTAACTGTTCGATTGAAAGACTTGGTTCAGCAATCAAAGCTAAACAGCCATTAATCACTTCAGTGATATTATGAGGCGGGATATTGGTCGCCATACCCACAGCAATACCGGATGAACCATTAATTAATAAGGTTGGTACGCGTGTTGGTAATACTGCTGGAATAAACTCTGTACCATCATAGTTAGGTACAAAATCTACTGTTTCTTTTTCTAAATCGGCTAAAAGTGAATGAGCCAATTTTTCCATACGGATTTCGGTATAACGCATTGCCGCAGCAGAATCACCATCTACTGAACCAAAGTTACCTTGGCCGTCAACAAGCGTATAACGCATTGAGAATGGCTGCGCCAAACGAACGATTGTGTCATATACAGCTGTATCACCATGTGGGTGATACTTACCGATTACGTCACCAACAACACGAGCTGATTTTTTATAAGGCTTATTGTAGTCGTTCTTTAATTCGTTCATTGCGAATAGAACACGACGGTGAACAGGTTTTAACCCGTCACGAACGTCGGGTAATGCACGACCTACGATTACACTCATCGCATAATCTAAATAAGAATTCTTTAGTTCGTCTTCGATGTTAATTGGCGAAATTGATGTTGCCAGATCAGTCATAAACTGCTCGTTCCCCTAAAATTAGCGCACAATAATTATTCCATTTTATTGTGTAGCTCAAAAACGTGATTTGGCATTCTAACACAGATATATAAAGTGGCTAGACCCTAGAACAACAATAAGTGAATGCAAGTGAAAAACTTAATAAAAACAGCGATAATTCCCCTAATTTGATTCGTAAGTTCTACTTTTTAATTTCCTGATATACGTGTTTTGAGAATTAATGTGTTTTTTATCGGCAAAGATTGCTGCTTATATAATCAATTGAAAATTAATCTTGTTTTATCTCACTTTGTTTATTGAAACGGATGGTTATAATACCTGCAATAATCATAAATATATTATGGGTCCTGTTATGTCTAATCAAGAAAACCAAAATCAACAGAATGTTGATCACCAAGAAATCGAAAAGTTTGCGCAAATGGCACAGTCTTGGTGGGATCCAAATGGTGATTTCAAACCACTACACCAACTTAATCCTTTAAGATTAAATTATATCGATCAAACTTGCGGCGGTTTGTTTGATAAACATGTTATTGATATCGGTTGTGGCGGCGGTATTTTATCTGAGAGCATGGCAAAAGTCGGCGCTAAAGTAACCGGTCTTGATATGGGTGATGCGCAAATTGAAGTGGCCAAGCTTCATGCGCTCGAAACTGGTATCGATATTCACTATGACACTATGACTGCAGAAGAACACGCTGCTAACAATAGCGAAAAATATGATGTCGTAACGTGTATGGAAATGCTTGAGCACGTACCGGATCCATTATCAGTGATTCGTGCATGCTGCGATATGGTAAAACCAGATGGATTTGTTTTCTTTTCTACCATAAATAGAAATATGATGTCTTACATACAAGCGATAGTAGGCGCAGAATATGTATTAAAGATGCTGCCTGTTGGTACCCATGATCACAGTAAGTTTATTAAGCCGTCAGAATTAATCAATTTGGTCGATCAAACTGATTTAATCTGTAGAGATGCCTTAGGCATTACTCATAACCCGTTAACAGGTGTGTATAAATATACCAATAAACTTGACGTAAACTATATGATAGCGACTCAAAAAGCTGGATAAAACACACAATTCAGGTCATGTCATTGTTTAATAGTTAATGGTTAATGGTTAATGATTAAAGGACATGACCACTTATTGCCTATTAGCAGTGTTCAAAACCAGGCTAGTTGATGTTCTACACTTTTATTTAATGTCATTATTAGTCTGTTTACTTAGCTTGCTTAGTTAATCTATTTATTCGTTTGATTACTTAACCCAATATAACGTGACGTTACTCTTTCCATTATTGATAAACGAATTAAAACCTAAGGTAGTACAATGAATCAAATTAGTGCGACGGATCAGATTAAAGCAGTATTATTTGATTTGGATGGAACCTTGGCTGATACCGCACCAGATCTGGTATATGCATTAAATTTAGCCTTGCAAGAGCGCGAAATCTCCCCTAAGTCCGTCGAAGCACTACGCTATTCAGCTTCACACGGAAGTTTGGCCTTAGTAAATGCTGCTGTACCAGAGTTAAATGAATCAGAGCAAGTAAGCATTCAACAGAGTCTGCTTGAACACTATAAAAAAGTGAATGGTCAAAAAGCCTCTTTATTCGAAGGTTTAGCTTCATTTCTCACTTTACTTGAAACAAAAGCAATACCGTTTGGGGTGGTAACAAATAAACAAGCAAAGTTTACTCGTCCGTTAATTGATGCTTTAGGGCTAACTGAACGTTTAACTAGCATCGTTAGTGGCGACTCTACCCTTCACCCTAAACCTCACACTGCCCCTATGTTATTAGCAGCTCAGCAAATTAACTGTGCGCCTGCAAATATATTATACCTAGGTGATGCTGAGCGAGATCTAGTCGCAGCTAGTAATGCGGGCATGATTGGCGGCACTGCTATGTGGGGATATCTTTCAGACGATGACCAGCCAGACTTATGGCCAAGTAAAATTGTATTTAACACAGTTAACGATTTACTCCAATTTTTTGAATAACAAGAACAACTAAAATAGTACTCTTCATAAATTCAATGCTTACATGTAAATCTTAATGTAATGATGCAAAAGTGATTGGTAAATTGCTGCTTCAAATGTCGCAGTTGAAGCATCATTGACATGACTCACTTTCGATACATATCAGCAAGCCTTTAATGCCCTCACTATAGAGTTTCTTTACTAACGACTTTTCTGTACTAACGGCATTGCTGTCACTTCACTTTTTATCTCACTGTTCTAAGGATAACAGTAGTCAATTTAGTGCAATGAACTCATCAATGACACTGTACTTTATCTCATAAAGCCAAATGAAAACTCATTTTTCATTTTACGTTCAAACATCACAAAAAAAATCAAACTATTTTTATATAAAAACAATCGATCGCTGAATATTTTAGCGATCAATCTAATCACGTTAACTGTCTAAAAAAACAACGTCACGAGAAATTCAAAGGCTATTTTGCGTTAGCAGGTTAGCTTTTACTAACTTGAATGACTATCCAGAAGATATCCACAACTTATTAATCAAAATCCTACTTGCAAATGGTGACCAACCTCACTATCTTGTATGTTAGTTTTTATAAAACACCATATCTTGTGTGTGACATCAATACGAGGCACTAGCGATAAAAGCGCAGTATCTCGCTGTAACACTAGTATTTTTATCAATATTAGTTTGTTAATTGAATTTGGATGATCAACTTACAAGGGACGTATTGTGATTTATTGGCGATCGTAACGTAGTCGATAAAAAAAGATCCAATGAATAAATTACACCAATAAATATCGAATCAAGGCCTCTTTTTAATGAACAGCAATATGACAGTCACTAAACGCAGTGGCGAACGCGAAACAATCGATTTAGATAAAATCCATCGCGTAATCGAGTGGGCAGCCAAAGGCTTAAACAACGTATCAGTTTCAGAAGTAGAATTACGTTCTCACTTACAGTTTTTTGAAGGCATTCCTACAGAGGCTATTCACGAAACAATCATCAAAGCAGCAGCTGACTTAATCTCTCCAGAGTCACCAGATTACCAATTTCTTGCTGCGCGTTTAGCTGTTTTTCATCTGCGTAAAAAAGCCTTCGGTCAATTCGAGCCTCCAAAATTAATTGATCAAGTCAATCGTTTGGTTGAGTTGGGTAAGTACGACAAGCACATTATCGAAGACTACACAGCAGAAGAGTTAACTATCTTAGATAGCTACATCGACCACTGGCGTGACATGGACTTCTCATATGCTGCTGTTAAGCAACTCGAAGGGAAATACTTAGTTCAAAACCGAGTGACTAATGAAATTTACGAAAGTGCACAGTTTCTCTATATCTTGGTAGCTGCTTGCTTATTTGCTAAGTATCCAAAAGAAACACGCCTTGACTACATTAAGCGTTTCTACGATGCCGTATCGACATTTAAAATTTCACTTCCAACGCCAATCATGGCTGGTGTGCGCACCCCTACTCGTCAATTCAGTTCGTGCGTATTAATTGAATGTGACGATAGCCTTGATTCAATCAATGCGACAGCATCTTCAATTGTAAAATACGTAAGTCAACGTGCGGGTATTGGTATTAACGCAGGTCGTATTCGAGCTTTAGGTAGCCCAATCCGAGGCGGTGAAGCATTCCACACTGGTTGCTTACCGTTTTATAAATATTTCCAAACTGCGGTAAAGTCTTGCTCACAAGGCGGAGTTCGTGGCGGCGCAGCCACATTATTTTACCCATTATGGCACCTAGAGGTTGAATCACTTCTTGTGCTTAAAAATAACCGTGGTGTAGAAGATAACCGTGTTCGTCATTTAGATTACGGCGTGCAATTAAACAAATTGATGTACCAACGTTTAATTAAGTCTGAAAATATTAGCTTATTTAGCCCATCTGATGTACCTGGGTTATACGATGCATTCTTCGCTGACCAAGTAGAGTTTGAGCGCCTATATCTTCAATACGAAGCGGATAGCAGCATTCGTCGTAAAGAGATTAAAGCTGTTGAATTATTTTCATTAATGATGCAAGAACGAGCATCAACTGGCCGAATCTATATTCAAAATGTTGATCACTGTAATACTCATAGTCCATTTGACCCGCAAGTAGCGCCAATTAAACAGTCTAACCTTTGTTTAGAAATCGCTTTACCAACTAAGCCAATGCGTAACATTGAAGATCCTAATGGTGAAATTGCATTATGTACTTTATCAGCGCTTAACTTGGGTGCTATCAAAGACTTATCTGAATTAGAACCGCTTGCAGACCTAGCCGTTCGTGCATTAGATAATTTACTTGATTATCAAGATTACCCAATTATCTCTGCTCAACTGGGTTCTATGAACCGTAGAACGCTAGGTATAGGCGTTATTAACTTCGCAAATTACCTTGCGAAAAATGGCATGAAATATTCTGATGGCTCTGGTAATAACTTAACCCATAAGACATTTGAAGCGATTCAGTTCTACTTACTCAAAGCTTCTATGAACCTAGCAAAAGAGCAAGGTGCATGTCCTTTATTTAATGAAACGACTTACGCTGAAGGTGTTTTACCAATTGACACATATAAGCGTGATTTAGACAAAATCTGTGATGAACCATTACATATGGATTGGGAAGGATTACGTAGTGACATTAAAGCTCACGGCTTACGTAACTCTACTCTATCAGCATTAATGCCATCAGAAACGTCTTCGCAAATTTCTAATGCAACAAATGGCATCGAGCCGCCACGTGGCTTAATCAGCGTTAAAGCAAGTAAGGATGGGCAATTAAAGCAAGTCGTACCTGACTTTGATGAGCTAAAACATCAATATGAATTGCTGTGGAATATGCCAAATAATGATGGTTATTTACAGCTCGTTGGTATCATGCAAAAATTCGTCGACCAAGCAATTTCGGCTAACACGAACTACGATCCAACACGTTTTGACGGTCAAAAAGTACCGATGAAAACTTTGCTGAAAGATCTATTAACAGCCTATAAACTTGGTGTTAAAACACTTTACTACCACAACACCCGTGATGGAGCATCAGACAACCTTGACGACATTACCGTCGTTGAGAAAGAAGATGATGGCTGTGCAGGCGGCGCTTGTAAGATTTAATTCAACAATTTGCATTTAAATGCGGGGACTTATCCCCGCTTTTTTAGGATATATAAATGGCTTATTCTACTTTTTGTCAAACACCAAATAATCCGATGAACGAACCTATGTTCATGGGACAGTCAGTTAACGTTGCTCGTTATGATCAACAAAAATATGAAGTTTTTGAAAAGCTAATTGAAAAGCAATTATCTTTTTTCTGGCGCCCAGAAGAAGTAGACGTAAGCAAAGACAAAATTGATTACCAAGGTTTACCAGAACATGAAAAACACATTTTCATTTCAAACCTTAAGTACCAAACATTATTAGATTCTATTCAAGGTCGCTCACCGAATGTGGCGTTATTACCGTTAGTATCGTTACCTGAATTAGAAACATGGATTGAAACTTGGTCTTTTTCAGAAACAATTCACTCGCGTTCTTATACCCACATTATTCGTAATATTGTTAATGATCCGTCTGTCGTATTTGATGATATCGTGGTGAATAAAGAAATTTTAAAACGTGCAGGTGATATTGCTCAATACTACGATGATTTAATTGAACTGACCCAAGTGCTTAATTTACATGGTGAAGGAACACATCTGGTTAACGGTAAAGAAATCACTGTTAGTCCACGTATCCTTAAAAAGTCTCTGTATTTATGCATGATGTCTGTAAATGCATTAGAAGCGATTCGTTTTTATGTCAGTTTTGCATGTTCATTTGCTTTTGCTGAACGTAAATTAATGGAAGGCAATGCGAAAATTATTCGTTTAATTGCCCGTGATGAAGCCTTACATTTAAATAGCACTCAGCATATTCTTAATATTATGCAAGGCGGCAAAGATGATCCTGAAATGGGTGAAATTGCCAAAGAGTGTCACGATCAAGCCTACGACATTTTTTATAAAGCAGCAGAGCAAGAGAAAGAATGGGCTAAATACTTATTCAAAGACGGTTCAATGATCGGTTTAAATGAGCAAATTTTATGTCAGTACGTTGAGTACATTACTAACCAACGTATGAAAGCCGTTAACTTGCCTCAACCCTATGCTGAACAAACTAACCCGTTACCATGGATGAAAAACTGGCTTGAAAGTGATGCTGTACAAGTGGCACCACAAGAAGTTGAAGTCTCATCTTACTTAGTTGGTCAAATTGATTCGGCCGTTGACAGCGATGAGTTTTCTGACTTTGACCTATAAGCCCAACTTCAAAAAAGCACCTATTGTTAGTTTAAATGGTGAGCCAGTGTTGTTGTTTAATCAACAGCAACACACCTTACTAGATGTACTCGAGATAAAAAAAGTAAATATCTTTTCTGAGTGCAGAAATGGTTTTTGCGGTTCGTGTAAAACTCGTATCAATAAAGGTTCAGTGACTTATATTTCTGAACCTTTGGTCGAACTAGAAGCTGATGAATGCTTGCCTTGTTGCTGTGTACCTGAGACGAACCTAGATCTCGATCTCACTACAGATGAACCAAGTAACCTTTATGTTCAGCATAACAAAACACTGATTACACTCGATTAAATATGAAACGAACCTTCTCGTTCGTTTCAATTTTCAATAGCAAGTATTCGTTTTTACCGATTATCTCATCACCGTAATAATCCAAATATCAACAAAAAAGTCGCTAAGATAAATAGTTAACCCTAATTTTTGTTCTTTTTAGCCTCAAGAAACATAGCTTCAAGTTCAGCAAACATCCAATTCATAATATTGCCAGCACCTTTGTCTCGTCGTTTAACTAACCCCATTTCAATCAACAATGATTCGGGTATATGGTAAGTGCTCAACTCTTTTATTTCACCTGAATACCACTGAGAACCGGCAATATGTTCTGGAACCAACGCCCAACCCAAGCCACGAGTAACAAGGGATGTCATGTAATAGTAACTGTCAACATGCCAACAATTTGCAGATATGGGTTTACTTGCAGTTTGCAAGTCACAAATTACCAGTTGTCGATATTCATTTAGCTGCGATATGTTTGGAACCGGGATATCTGCTAATGGATGATCAACCGATACGATAAGAGATTGATGAAAGCTATCAATAGTAAAAAACTCTAGACGTTCACAAAGTTGCTCGCCTTGAAATAACACACCTAAGTCCGCTTTTCCAATATCTACCCAATGGGCAATATCATCCCTTGAGCCATTTAAAATAGTGAGTTTCAACAATGGAAAAGTCTCAGCCGTTTTATCAAAAAAAACTTCGAAAGTAGAAATTGGGACAGCTTCGTCAATCGCAATGGTTAATGCTAATTCGTTATTTGTTTGAACTGACATTGCTCTTGAGTTTAAACGCTCACACTGCGCAATCACGGCTTTAGCTTCAATTAATAACTGTTCCCCCTGCTCTGTTAGCACAGGTAAACGGTGGCTACGATCAAATAGCTTAAAGCCTAAATCAATTTCTAAATTTGAAATTGCCGTACTGACTCTTGATTGCGCTTTACCTAAATCACGTGACGCAGCTGAAAACGAACCAGTATTGGCAGCGGCAACAAATGCTTTTAATTGTTCTATAGACCAGTTCATCTTTTATCCAACCGTAATGGCTCATTCCAATCATTATAACTATCCGAATATCGGATGGATACTAACTTTTTCCTATCTAAAATCAGATTATAATAAACAATATTATTTTGTATCCCGATAGTATTGAGAAAATCATGTTAGCAATATCAACAGCGTCAATTGATCAATTAACTGTTAAACAGCATTTTTGGAAATACGCTATTCCATCCATTGCAGCAATGTTGGTGAGTGGCTTATATCAAATCATTGATGGGATTTTCGTTGGTCATTATGTAGGATTTGAAGGCTTAGCAGGCATTAACATGGCTTGGCCAATTATATGCTGTGTTGTGGGTGTTGGCATGATGATAGGTATGGGCGCTGGTAGTTTACTATCCATCACCCGTGGCGAGAAAAAGCCTTTAGAAGGACAAAAAGTACTTAGCCATGCCATAGTATTAATTGGCATAATGAGTATCGCATCAGCAATTTTCATTCACTTCTTCGGTGAGACGTTATTGCTCCTGCAAGCAGCAGATGGACAAAGCTTTATCATGGCATCAGATTATATCGAAGTATTTGCCTATGGCGCTTTTTTTACAACTGCAGCTACAGCAATGCCTTTACTCGTGAGAAATGATGAACAGCCCGGTTTTGCCACTATGTTGTTAATGATTGGCGCAGTCATGAATATCGCATTGGATTACTTATTAATCGCTGTTTATCCTTTAGGACTAACAGGCGCAGCAATTGCGACATTGATTTCTCAAGCCATTGTGATGCTACTCGGTTTTTACTACTTCTTTTCGAGGAAAGCTAACACCAGGTTTAAGTTTTCTTATAAAGATATTAAGTTTAAACAGCTACAAAAAATACTCGTGTTGGGCAGTTCGAGTTTGATTATGTTTATGTACTTTAGCTTCATTATTGCACTTCATAATTTCCTTTTTATGCAATATGGCTCGGCAGTTCATGTTGCTGCTTTTGCAATTGTAGGTTACGTTGCAACGACTTTTTATTTATTAGCAGAAGGTATAGCTGGCGGTATGCAGCCCCCTGTTAGTTACTATTACGGTGCAAAGCAGATCCCACAGATCAAACAAACAGTGAAACTGACCGTAAAAGTTGTTGCTATTCTGGGGGTTTTTACCGTTTTATTTATAAATATTTTTCCCAACTTTGTCATAGGTTTTTTCAGTAATCATGATAATGCTCTTATGGCTGAAACTTTAATCGGTATGCGTCTACATTTATTTGCGTTAGTACTGGATGGGTTTATTTTTATCGCAACCATGTATTTTATGGCTGTCAATCAAGGAAATAAGTCATTGTTTATTTCGATGGCTAATATGGCAATACAAATTCCGTTTTTACTCACGTTGCCCAACTTGATTGGCGTCAACGGTATATGGCTATCAGTGCCACTTTCTAATGTCGCCTTATGTCTTATTCTGACGCCATTAATTTTGTCAGAAAATAAACGGATAAACGTACTACATAACTAATCAGCAATCTATCATTACATCAGCTTTTTAGACATTTGCTGATGTAACTGATTTACTTTCATTAATGCAGCGCTGCCATACCAAGGCTTTAACTCCAAAGTAAGGCTACCAGCTTTAATGGCGGGATCTGATTCAGTGAGTAATTTGGCTTCAGCAACGGTTTTTACATCAAAAATATAAATTCCTCGTAAATCATCGTTACCAAGAAAAGGCCCAGCCAGAACTAATTTTCCTTCATTGGCTAACTTAGTAATATTGTCCATATGAGATTTTTGCAAAGCTAAGGCATCCTCCTCACTTCGTTCGTGATTGGGTCCTCGTTTCAAGAATGCAACAACGTATTGCTTCATGCCATACTCATCTGCGCCAACTTCGCTAGCTAATGCAGGATCAAATTTCGGGTTATCTTTGACCTTGGTAACGGTTTCTGAAGCCCATAGAGACGAAACCGACAAGAACAAAGTCAGAAAACACAATAAGCGAAAGCTTGATATGAACTGACAATGTGATGTGTTTGATGCTAAGAAAGTCATTGTTTGCTCCAATTATTATCAATAATGAATATCATGGAGCAATTAAATTAAGATGTAAATTCGACTCAATAAGGTAAGAATAAGCTGTTATGGTATAAATTACCCTTCGCTACAAATAGTATTTTTGCCTTGGGATTTAGCAATATATAAACGTTTATCAGTGAGTTTTATTAAACTCTCAACATCGTTCATCATGCAGCAGTCACTTGACTCAGCTAAACCGATGCTCACTGAAACAGAAAATGAATGAGTAGAATCGTTAAAATGCCTTTCAGCAAAACGACTTCTTATCACTTCAGCAGTTTGTAATGCGGCTTGTTGGTTTGCTGAAGGTAAGAATGCAATAAACTCTTCTCCCCCCCAACGACCAACAGCCCCACTATGATCTGCAAACGCATCACGTATAATTTCAGCAAGAGCTTGAATAACGAGATCGCCATTGTGATGACCATGAGTATCATTAACTAATTTGAAATTATCAATATCAAGTAAAACACAGGTCAACTGGTCACTGATTTCAATATGTTTCTGTAACCATTCTTGCACTGCACTGCGATTTAAAAGGTGCGTCAAACCATCATGACTTGCTTTAAATGCCAGTTCTTTTTCTAATTGTACTTTCTCGGTTACATCTTCCATTACGACTTGTACTGCAGGTTCTCCGTCCCACTCAATAAGGTTGTCATAAATATTAAAAAATCGATTTATGCCATCAAAGCAGATATTTTCGACCACACTGTTACTGCCAACAGCCACGCCATTAACAATATCTTGATAATGCTGCTTGGCCTGTTGTTGAACTGTTTTAGGAATGAGTGTGAGTAGCGAGCTCAAACTCATCACTTGCTCTATTGAGTCTGCGTGTAAATGCTTTACACAGGCTTGGTTTACCATCAGTGGCTTAAATTCCCGATGCACCATAATACCTTGACCTGATCGTGTAATGAGCCGCTTATACATTAGGTCTTTTTCACGTATGCGCTTATTGGCTTCGACTAACACTGAAAGATCAATCACTGTCACCTGTAATGCTGGACGTCCTTGCCATTCAATTAAATGATCCACTGAAAAAACCGTGAACTCTCGGCCATTTCTGTCAATATTAACGAATGTATGACCACGTGGATAAAGTGTTCCATTGACTATGTCATGGTAGTTTTGAGTGGCAATTTGATGGTTTTCTGCAGGTAAAAGGTCAAGAAAAGAATCGATGCTGGTAAGTAGTTCTTTGGCTGAATTATAACCATATATTTGAGCATATCGTTCATCAACATGAACAGCATTCATGTCCTGAATAATGATAACTCCATAACTTGAATCAATATTGATCTTTGGCATAAATGATTTTAATAAAATTAATCTTTTAATTGATATACAACAATTATAGGCAGAAACAACTTAACTGCACTAGCTTGCGAAGTTAAAAATGTTAACTGTAATGACCTCTAAATCTTTTAGTTTTATGAAAAGACTTTTTGTTGGCCCCAAAAAAAAGTAGCGAATAATATCGCTACTTTCATTTTAAAATCAGTTAATAAGTGTAACTTGCACCTAGTCCTAAAGGTAAACCAATGGACCAGTATATGAGTAGCCATGTACTCCATATTGATAAAAGTGCCAAACTAAATGGCAACATCATCGAGATTAAGGTCCCTATCCCAATACCTTTGACATAGCGCTGACAATATACGACGACAAGTGGGAAATAAGGCATTAATGGCGTAATGATGTTTGAACTTGAGTCACCAATACGGTAAGCCGCTTGCGATAAGTCTGGACTAATGTTTAGCTGCATTAACATTGGCACAAGTACTGGGCCAATCAACGCCCATTTTGCAGAAGATGACCCAACGAATAAGTTAACAAATCCAACTAAAATAATCATCCCGACCACGGTCACTTCAGCTGGAAGGTTGAGCGCCTTAAGGCCACCTGCTCCTTCAACAGCAATTAATGCACCTAAATTAGACGCCGAAAAAGCAGCAACAAACTGAGCACAGAAAAATGCCATTACGATGTAATGCGACATGCCGCTCATGGATTTAGACATTGCATGCACGATGTCTGCAGACGACTTAAAGCTGCCAGTCATATAACCATATACTACCCCCGGAAGCATAAAGAATATGAAAATCAATGGCACAATAGATTGCATTAACGGCGCACCAAAGCTAGTCAGTGAACCATGCTCATCTCGCAGTGTTGAAGTTTCAGGAATGGTAAGCGAGAAAAAACCAATGATTGCAACGAACATAACAAGAGAAGCCACACTAAATGCACGCATTTCTTTTGGTGTTGCTTCTTCCATTGCTGGTAAGTCAACTTGGTCACGTTCTACTTTGTGCGTTTTATTTAATCTTGGCTCTAAAATTTTATCGGTTAAATACCAAATCACTAAGGTAATCGGAATACACGAAGATGCCGCGAAAAACCAATTATTCAATGGGTTAATTTGAATATCAGGATCGACAATCTGGGCTGCTGACTGGGTAAAGCTTTGTAATAAAGGATCGATACCTGATGGAATAAAGTTGGCACAGAATCCACCAGAAACACCAGCAAAAGCCGCTGCAATACCAGCAAGTGGGTGGCGACCAACGGTAAAGAATATAACACCCGCAAGTGGTATTACTACAACATAGCCCGCATCTGTTGCGGTATGCGAAATAATACCGACCACAACAACCGCTGGCGTTAATAGCTTAGCAGGTGTGACTTTAAGCATTTGTTTTAATGCAGTATTGATAAAACCTGACTGCTCAGCAATCCCCACACCTAGCATTGCAACCAGTACAACACCTAACGGTGCAAATGCGGTGAATGTTTTCACCATTGAAGTTAAAAATTCTGTTAACGCAGTTGCACTTAATAAGTTATTAATAACAATTGGGCTATCGGTTCTTGGATCTATCGCATCAAAACTGACGCCAGATAACAAGGCTGATATCACCCAAACAGCAAACATTAAAATTAAGAATAGCATTGCAGGATCTGGTAGTTTATTACCAACCCTTTCAATACTGTCTAGCGCTCTACCGAGCAATCCGGGTGCATTATCCCCAGATTCTGTTTTCGTCGTCATGATTCCCTATTCCTCACTATGGCACTGATTGAATCTAACTATCACAGTTTTATTCAATAGCACCTTGATATAATTATTAGCATTACATATTAAATATACAGTCTGTAACTAAACTTAAAATTTACGACATATTGCATACAAAACGAGCGGTTAAGCTTGTTTTAATCTAAATACTCAAAAAGTGTGATGCCCAATACCATAGAAAAGATAAAAACAGAGCATACAAATTTTACCAAGGTAATGTTTGTCCGTTTGAATGTTTGAATACACCAGTTGTTGTCATATCCAGTGAGTTAATTAGCCCTACCAGTCGACTTGCTGACTCTAAGGCCGAAATATCGCCTCCGTGATTTACCATATCGGTTTGAACATAACCAGGGTGGTATATGCCAACCGCTATTTGTTTTGGAGATAAATCATGGCTTAGCGACATCGATGCGGCATTAAGAGCAGCTTTAGACATACGATACCCATATCGCCCTCCAGAGGTATTATCCTCGATTGATCCCATACGTGAAGTGATCATAGCGACTTTGCCGCCAGCATTCAGTTGATGATTTAGTGCGGCAACAATGCGAAGTGGTGCCAATGCATTAATTTCAAATTGCTGCCTAATGGTGTCAAGGTTTAAGTGTGTTAATTGCTCATCACGTAAAATGCCTGCATTACATATCAAAACATCAATATTCACTCCCGCTAAAGAAGTTTGCATATTATGTATGCCTTCATCAGTTGCAACATCAATTTGAGTGATAACATTCACGTCTAGCTGTTCAAGCTCATCTGAAGTGTGGCGGCATAAAGCAAACACTTTATCACCCTGTTGCTTAAATAATTTAGCCAATGCTAAACCAATCCCTCTGTTCGCACCGGTAATAACAACATTTTTAGCCATCGTCGTTCCTTTATTTAAAATCATATTGAAAACACATCATAAAAAGTATCAATAAAACTTACACATACCAAACCCTAATTCTGAGCCATCTCTTACTAAATATTGATATTTTTTATAAAACCCTTCTTTGCCTTGCGCGCAAAATAGACCCACTGTAGTACCTTGTGTGACTTGTTGAGTTAAATACATTTCGATAGCTTGCATAATAAAATGTCCCAAGCCACTACCTTGGTAGGCTTTAGCCACAATGACATCTTGAATATAGAAAAACAGCCCGTCATCACCAATGACTCTGCCGGTGGCAATCAATCTAGTCTCTTGGAAGACACAAACGAAAAATAAAGAATTATTTAGGCTATTGTTTACTGTATCAACTGGAGCCGTTCCCCAACCCGTTTCTGTTCTTAATCGGTTAAATTCCTCAGCACTAGGGGCATTGAGCGTAAAGTTAAACACTTGCTTGGTATCAACCTCATTATGCCAAGACTTGAAAATACCTTTTATTTCGTCCATTTATATTCGTATCATTAATAAAATATGGCGTTTAATAAAAACAAAAAACCTAGCAATTTGCTAGGTTTTATTAAGTTAACGATTAGAACCTTATTAGATTCAGTGGTTAAATAGCCATTGCTAGTTCAGCACCTTGTCGAATTGCTCGTTTAGCATCCAGTTCAGCAGCAACATCAACACCGCCAATCAAATGCACTGGTAAGCCAGTTGATTTCATATCGTCTACAAGCGTGCGGTTAGACTCTTGACCTGCACACAGTACAACATTATCAACTCGCAGTACTTCGGATTCTTCCCCTACCTTGATGTGTAAGCCTTCAGTGTCAAATTTCTCATAGCTCACACCCGTTTTCATGTTCACTTTATGCTGTTTAAGAACACTTCTGTGGATCCAGCCGGTTGTTTTACCGAGGCCTTTCCCCATCTTAGTCGTCTTACGTTGCAGTAAGTAAACTTCGCGATCTGGTTTATGTTCAGACTCCTCAGTTAAGCCGCCTGGATGTTGATAGGTTTTATCAATGCCCCACTGCTCAAGCCATTTGTCCGGTTGTAATGTGCTCGACTCACGTTCACATAAAAAATGTGCCATATCAAATCCGATACCGCCCGCACCAATCAGCGCCACTTTCTCGCCAATATAGACTTCTCCTTTCAGAACTTGCTGATAATCGACAACTTTAGGGCTATCAAAACCAGGGAGATCAAGTGCACGCGGGACAACACCTGAAGCGACGATCACTTCATCAAATTTTTCATTCGCTAAAACATCCAAATCTAAACGAGTATTTAAACGTAATTCAACCTTGTGTAGCTTCATTTGGTTGTTGAAATAGCGGATGGTTTCGTCAAACTCTTCCTTACCTGGGATCTTACGTGCCAAATTAAACTGGCCGCCAACTTCATTTTTAGCTTCAAATAAAACCACTTCATGCCCACGTGACGCTGCATATACCGAAAATGCCATGCCAGCAGGACCTGCTCCCATAACTGCTAAACGTTTTTTGTGTTGCGTTGGGGTGAAATTGATTTCTGTTTCATAGCAAGCGCGAGGGTTAACAAGGCAAGTAGCACGCTTCATTGAAAACGTATGATCTAAACAAGCTTGGTTACAACCAATACAAGTATTGATAAGTTCACTTTGCCCAGCAGCGGCTTTATTAACAAACTCTGCATCCGCAAGGAAAGGTCTTGCCATTGAAACCATATCTGCTTGCCCAGAAGCAATGATTGATTCGCCAATTTCAGGCGTATTGATACGGTTAGTTGCAATCAAAGGAACTGACACTTCAGATTTAAGTTTCTCAGTCACCCAAGAAAATGCCCCTCTTGGAACACTTGTCGCAATTGTAGGTACTCGCGCTTCATGCCAACCAATACCAGTATTGATAATTGAAACACCTTCACGCTCTAACCATTTTGCTAATTTAACGACTTCATCCCATGTCGAACCGTTATCAACTAAATCCAACATTGATAGTCTGAATATTATGATAAATTCTTTGCCCACCTTCTCACGGATAGCTTTGACTATCTCTAATGGGAAACGTGCACGTTGAACAAAGCTGCCACCCCATTCGTCAGTACGTTTATTGGTACGAGAGCTAATGAATTGATTAATGAGATAGCCTTCTGAGCCCATTACTTCTACACCGTCATAGCCCGCTTTTTTAGCAAGCGCAGCACTGGATGCATAATCTTTAATTGTTCCAGCAACTTGTCTAGATGACATTTTTGAAGGCGTAAATGGTGTAATTGGCGATTTAATTTTACTCGGTGCTTGTGAAAAAGGATGATAACCATAACGACCAGCATGGAGGATCTGCATACAGATTTTACCATCAGTTTCATGGACAGCCTTTGTGACAATGCGATGCTTCTTAACTTGCCAAGGAAAACTTAATTGGCAAGCATGAGGTGCTAGGCGTCCACGAAAGTTAGGCGCGATACCGCCAGTTACGATTAGCCCACAGCCACCTGCTGCACGTTCTTTATAAAACGCAGCCAGTTTCTCAAATCCGCCCTTTTCTTCTTCTAAGCCAGTATGCATGGAGCCCATTAACACTCGATTTTTTAATTGAGTGAAGCCTAAATCTAAGGGTTCTAGTAAATGTGGAAACGACATTCAAACATCCTTTTTAAACAAGTGATTTAAACTAGCATACAACGAGATTTTGTTAAGCTCAATGCTTTCGCTTTGCTATTGTTAAAAACCGTTACAATTCAATTTCCCATAGCCAAGCTTTTTCAGTTAGCATAATAGTAATGAAATGCTATAGGAGTGGCTTAATGTCCGCTAAACCCTCACTGATTAAACGAATTTTCTCTTTGATTTGGAAAACCATCAACGGGATACGTAAAGTCATTCTCAATCTTATCTTTTTTGGTTTAATTGCTATTATCGTTGTCGCGTTAAGTGCTGAAGAAGAAATTGTCATCGAAAACCAATCTGCACTTATGCTCAATCTTGCTGGCACTATCGTTGACCAAAAGCGTCATGTTGATCCTATTGAAGCGGTATTTAAACAAAGTAAAGGCAATGATCCAGAGGGCGAAATGTTGTTATCCGACATCATTTACGTCATAGACAGTGCTATTCAAGATCCTCGTATCAATACCATCGTCATTAACATGCAGCACTTGCGCTCTGCTGGTATCAGTAAGATGACGGCTATTGGCGATGCATTGAATAAATTTAAACAAGCAGGCAAGTCTGTCGTCGCTTTTGGTAACTACTATGAACAGAACCAATATTTCTTAGCAAGTTACGCGGACACCATTTATCTTAATAATAAAGGGGCTGTTTCTCTTGAAGGTTTAAGCAGTTATCGCTTGTTTTATAAATCAGCATTAGAAAAATTAAATGTCAGCACCCATGTTTTTCGTGTTGGTACATTTAAGTCTGCTGTAGAACCTTTTATTCGTGATGACATGTCAGCGCCAGCTAAAGAAGCAAGTCAGGCATTATTAGGCGATATTTGGCAAAGTTACGAATCAATCGTAGCGACAAACCGTAACATCGCTCCAGACAATATTGTACTAAGTCCCAATCGTTATCTAACTGAGCTAGACAGTGTATCCGGCGACTCAGCTCAACTTGCAATAAAATTAAACTGGGTAGATGAACTGGCATCTGATGAATCTTTCAGACTTGCCATGGTTGAAAAAGTGGGCGCTGATAGTGACGGCGATAACTTCAAACAAGTTTCTTTTACCGAATACTATAACGCTGTAAAACCGCTTCCAGCCCTTATCGAGAAAGACTCAGTTGGTATTATTGTTGCGAAAGGTAATATTTTAAATGGTACCCAACAAGCTGGCCAGATAGGGGGCGAAAGTACTTCAGCTCTTCTGCGCAAAGCGCGCTTTGATGAAAAAGTAAAAGCGGTTGTATTACGAGTTGATAGTCCTGGCGGCAGTGCTTTTGCTTCTGAAAAAATTCGTCAAGAAGTTATCGCATTAAAGCAAGCAGGCAAGCCTGTTGTTGTCAGTATGGGCAGTTTAGCGGCATCGGGCGGTTACTGGATTTCTGCAAGTGCGGATTATATCTATGCAACACCAACAACCTTAACTGGTTCAATAGGTATCTTCGGTATGTTTGCCACATTTGAAAATGTCCTATCTAACTGGGGGATCCATTCAGATGGGGTATCGACTTCAGATTGGGCTGGTATTTCAGCAACCCGAGCTTTAGATCCTAATGTAGCAGCAGTCGTTCAACGACATATTGAACATGGGTATCAAGAATTTATTTCGTTAGTTGCTAAAGAAAGAAATATGAGCCTAGATCAAGTAGACAGAATTGCTCAGGGCCGAGTTTGGTCTGGTACAAGAGCTGTCGAGTTAGGACTTGTCGATGCACTTGGTGATATGGACAGCGCCATTGCTAAAGCAGCTGAAATGGCACAAATTGAGGTATTTGATACAAAAGTTATCGAACAAGAGTTAACTGCAGAACAAGAGTTTGTACAACAAATGCTTGCCTCAGTAGCAACCTATCTACCAGAAGCATCAACTCAATCACCTGTTCTAAATCAAATGCTAGGTGAATGGCAAACTGTAGTTGATGAATTCAGCATGTTTGATGATCCTAAAGGCATGTATTTGTATTGCGAAAATTGTAACCTTTAAACAGTTTTTGCCTTAAACAGCCAGAAGACTGGCAAAACCTTTAAAATATAGAATATTCAAAAAAGCCCGTTTTACGGGCTTTTTTATTGGGTTTTATTCAGTTAGACACGTATAATTTAACGATTCATCAAATATCAGCCCTGAGAAATGCACGAACATGACAACAAGCATGATTAAACGCTCAATTTACGTCGCTTATACTGGCGGTACTATTGGTATGCGAAAAACCGACAATGGATTCGCCCCTGTTGCTGGATTTCTAACAGATTGCGTTAAATCTATGCCTGAGTTTTATCATGAAGAAATGCCCGACTTTGTCATAAACGAATATTCGCCATTAATAGACTCTTCAAATATGGCACCGACTGATTGGCAGTTGATCGCAAATGACATTAAAGCTAATTATGATAAATATGATGGCTTTGTCATTCTACATGGCACAGATACCATGGCATACACGGCATCTGCTCTCTCTTTTATGCTACAAGGGCTATCTAAACCAGTTATTGTAACAGGCTCTCAAATTCCTTTAGCTCAGCTACGTTCAGATGGCCAAACAAACTTATTAAACTCACTCTATATTGCAGCCAACTACCCTGTCGCTGAAGTATGTTTATTCTTTAATAACAAACTGTTTAGAGGTAATCGTTCTACAAAAGCCCATGCTGATGGCTTTGACGCTTTCGCTTCACCGAATTTTCCAATACTGCTAGAAGCTGGTATTAAAATTAACTTACGTGCAGGCAAAATATCTGAACCTACAACGCAAGCCTTAGATGTTATTGAAATCAGTCCCCAACCTGTTGGCGTCATAACCCTTTATCCTGGTATTTCGACTGAGATATTCAACAACATATTAATGCAACCTGTTAAAGCGCTTATTTTGCTGACATTTGGTGTAGGGAATGCACCACAAGATAACGCTTTATTAGATACGTTAAAGCAAGCTGACGAACGTGGCATTGTCATTGTTAACTTGACTCAGTGTTTTCAAGGTAAAGTCAACATGGGAGGTTATGCAACAGGCAATGCATTAGCTCAAGCCGGAGTGATTAGCGGCGCAGATATGACCATTGAAGCGGCATTAGCAAAACTCCATTATTTGCTATCAAAAGATTTGACCGCTGCAGAAGTAAAATTTGCAATGAAGCAGAATCTGCTTGGTGAATTAACCGAGTAAAGACAAATTTCTAAAGTAAAACAATAGATAATAAAAAAGCCACTGCAAATAGTGGCTTATTTGTGAATCAAATATTCTCATCAAATTCGATAGATTTATATGAAAAATATCAAACTCACATATTGAGCGATGTATTACTGCCTTTAAATATCTGATTCTTTGAATTCAGCGATTGATTCACCACGGAATTGTTTTTTAAGTTCAGATTTAGACAACTCATTTATCTTACCACCAGCACCAATAGTAAAGTGATCAGTTTGTTCAAGTTTGCGCGCTTGATATAACATGACTACCTGTAATGTTGATTCTTTTTGTTCTGGCGATAATGCCGTGCCATCTTCCCATTTACCTGTTTCCGCAGCAGAGCGAAGACGCTGATAAACTTCATCTGGCATTTCATCAATCACTTTGTTGATATCGTTCATACACTTTTCCGTTTATGTAAGACAATTCTAGCTCGCGTAATCGTATAGCCTACGAAGCCAAACACGAAACAACCCACAGCAATATACGACGTCATTCCGGTTGCTGGTTCACCACCCCAAAACCAAATAACAACACCTGCTATAAATAACGTTAAAAACACAAAGCTATGTGTCATTAACTTATTAGATTGTTGTATATGACTTATCACACGGGCAGATTGATTATCACCATCGACTTTCACTTTGCAATGCTGACACTCTTTCGCTTTGCTAGAAATACGTTTTTGGCACGAAGGACATTCAATTAACGCCATAATTGATTACTCGCTTAAATTGTCTACTACGGCAAGCATCGCCACTAACGAAGCTTCCCCAAGGTATTCGCATCGCGCAGGAGACCAACCGACAACAGGATCAGGTAAGTTATCATTATCTTTAAATGGCATTTCTAACGTATTTGCAAGACACTTAAAGGTGTTACCAACCCAGTTAGAACCAACGGTTAAGTTCGCTTTGCCTGGCTCATCTTTGTCATAACCATATTTAGTTTGGAAATCAGCACTTGCCATACCTAACGCTGCAAGGAACTGTTCTTGTAACTTGGCCATATGTGGAGTGTAATTTGGTGCACCTTCACAGCCAGCAACAAACACGTAAGGTAAACCTTCATCACCGTGAACATCATAGAATAAATCGACACCCGTCTCTTTCATCTTATTGGTAACATAATAAACCTCAGGGCTTCGCTCTAAACTAGGCGACTCCCACTCACGGTTTAAGTTAGTACCAACAGCATTCGTACGTAAATGGCCTCTGACGCTTCCATCTGGATTCATGTTTGGCACGATATAGAAATTAGCTTTATCAAGTAACAACTTGGCCGTTGGGCAATCGCTGTCTAATAATTGGTTTAATAGCCCTTCTATTAACCATTCTGCCATTGTTTCGCCTGGATGCTGTCTGGCCGTAATCCAAATGTTCTTTTTAGCTGGATCGTTATCGCCAATTTTTAATAGGCTCATGTCACGGCCATCTAGCGTTAAGCCCAAGTTTTCGAGGCTAACAGCAGGATGTAATTGTACAGAGCTAATCAGATCTAGATGACGCTCGTAACTGTATGGTGCAAAGTAAGCAATTTGAATCGCTTCACAATCTAAATCAACTTGAATAGAAAGCTTTCCATCTTGATAACTCGTTGGCAGACGGAACCAATGTTGACGATCGTAACTGGCTACCGCTTGATAATCTTCCCAACCTTTTGGATAAGATGCAGTACCCGCATTCATAATGTTCAATGTGTAAGTTTGACCGATTTCACCTTCCATACGGAAGTTAAACCATTGATAAAACTCACCACCTTCATCTGGTCGAATAGCAAGTTGAATGTCATCGTGTTTGTCTAAATTGATAGTCTCAATGTTGCCGCCATCAAAATTCGCGCTAATACGCATAGGACTTCCTTATGTAAGGTAATTATCGATTTTTTATGGCCACATCTTACCAAATGCTGTCACTCAATAAAATCTATTGCTGATTAACTGATAATCATCTGCTCAATTTATCGCTATTGTAGCCCCTCGCGTCATCACAAAGGTAAACTCCTACACAAACAGGGAACGTCACGTTTATTGAAGACATAAAAATGCCGAATAACAATATTCGGCATCATTTGAAATGTGTAAAAGAAACAAACCTAATACTCAGATAGACAAAATCGTTGAGCAAAGACCAAAGACCAAAGACCAAAGACCACAAATCTATATAAGGATTGGACTAAAGCAATAACCTTTACCACGAACAGTATTAATCAGCTCACGAGGTAAACATTTGTTAGCCATCTTACGCCGCGTATTACTGATATGCATATCTAGGTTGCGATCAAACTCACCGAGCTCTTTGTGTAAAACACGCATTTGCAATTCTGCTTTAGTGACAACCTCGCCTTTTCGCTGAAACAAATATTTAAATAATCGATACTCAGTTTGAGTCAGTTTTAAATGCTGTGTATTGAGCATTACAGTATTGTTTGTATCATCAAATAAGATGTCATCAAAGTCTGATTGATGAACAACCTTTTCACTTCGACGGCGCAGTACGTTTACACGCAATAATAATTCTCTCACGTTAAACGGAGATGCTATGTAATCGTCAGCACCAAGTTCAAATGCATGAATTCGTTCTAAGTTATTATTATCATTTGCTAATACGATAACCGGAGTATGGCAATGCTTGGCCATCAGTAACCAAAATGATTCCATTTTAGGTACACAATAATCTAATAGAATAACCTCAAATTCATTACGCTCTAATTCTACTAGTGCATTAAAACCATTATCCACGATTTCAATGCTGTAGCCCATCGATTCCATTTGCTGACAAAGGCGAAGACTGTGTGTGAGTTGTTGGTCAATTAGGAGAATTTTTTTCATAACGGTCTTAATCTAAACGATAACAATTACCATTTAGATTATCACCGAGAATATGATATTACTACCGAATTTATGTAAATTTGAGACCTAAGTTAGCTTTTAGTTAATTTATTAACAATTTTGACGGTCAGTTCTCCATATTTATTGCAGAAAGCAACAATTAGGCATACCATATCGTTAATCGACGATTAACTATTGAGCCAACAGAAGCTAAGAGCCTAGACAAATATAGACAGGTTTATAGTTAAGACGTGTAACAACTACTTTAAGGAATGACCATGGTACAAAATTGTAAACAAAGTTCTGTATCAGCTTTTGAAGTCAATGAGCAGCAATTACTCATCGAAAAAACATTCGCGGCGCAAGCGAAAGCCATGTCACACCCTGCTCGCATTCGAATTCTGAAGATATTGTTTAATCTTGATGAAATTGGTGGCTGTTTAAGTAGTGACCTTGTTTCAGAAGTTGGACTTGCTCAATCTACGGTATCGGAACATATACGTATTTTAAAACAAGCCGGTTTTATAACCGCTGAACCTAAGCCTCCTAAAATTTGTTACCGCATAAACCGCACTGCACTGGCAGATTATCAGCAGCAATTTAACGATTTATTTTAACCAGACACTGATAGTTGAATAACGGAGTATGTAACAACATACCACCAAATTATCGTTATTCGACGATACACGATTAAAGTCAATATAAGAGATAGTTACTATGAATGAACCAATTCCAGAAATGGCCAGTAAAAAAATGAGCTTTCTTGATCGTTATTTAACGGTTTGGATTTTTGTAGCCATGGCAATTGGCGTGTCAATTGGCGCATTATTTCCACAAGTAGAACAGCTTACACAATCAATGAATGTCGGTAGTACCAATATCCCCTTAGCAATTGGCCTTATTCTTATGATGTATCCGCCTCTTGCCAAAGTGGATTACAAATTATTAGGTAAAGTCACTAAAGATAAACAAGTGATTACCCTTTCATTAATCATGAATTGGATTGTAGGTCCAATACTCATGTTCATTTTAGCCATGACTTTTTTAAGTGATTATCCGGGTTATATGGTTGGTATTATCTTAATTGGTATTGCTCGTTGTATCGCTATGGTATTGGTGTGGAATGACATTGGTGGTGGAAATAAAGAACTTGGTGCAGCACTCGTCGCCATTAACAGTGTATTTCAAATTTTAACTTATAGCTTCATGGCTTGGTTGTTTATCACTGTACTTCCACCCGTGTTCGGATACGAAGGTTTTGTTGTCGATATTTCAATGGCCGACATTGCTCAAAGTGTTTTGATATATCTGGGTATCCCATTTTTAGCTGGTTTTTTAACGCGTAAAATCCTAGTCGGAAAAAAAGGAGAGCAATGGTATAACGATGTCTTTATTCCTAAAATTTCGCCTGTGACTTTAATCGCTTTACTAGCAACGATTGTCTTAATGTTCAGTTTAAAAGGTGACATGATTTTAGAATTGCCAATGGATGTATTAAGAGTTGCGTTGCCATTAGGGATCTATTTTATACTTATGTTTTTCATAAGCTTTTTTATCGGCCAAAAAATGGGACTTCCTTACGATAAAAATGCTTCAATTGCATTTACTGCCACTGGTAACAACTTCGAATTAGCCATCGCTGTTTCAATCGCAGTGTTCGGTATTCATTCAGATCAAGCTTTTGCAGGCGTGATTGGCCCATTGATTGAAGTGCCTGTTTTAATCGCATTAGTGAATATTGCCTTAAGAATGAAAGCTAAATCAGAGGCTAAATTGACAAACAAAACGATGAACACAAATTAATCTATTATTGGCTAATTTAGATTTACTTGTTTTTACTTAATCAATAAAGTGAACTGCATAAGCAAATAATATTCAAAGGATTTGAAGAGTGACATTTAACGTGTTTATAAAGCGTTTATTGATATTAGCGGTAGTATTAAACCTACCGCCCATTATCACACCACTGATTTTATTAATCGGTCTTGAGCCCACATTGCTTATCATGTCTCTAGGTGTTTGGGTAAATATACCTCAGTTATTCGGGGTACAGTTAATCGTCGATACAACTCAATTGAGTTATGGATCTTTTGGGCTAAATGAAGCCCCTACCATTATTTGGTTTGCTATTACTTTGTTTTGGACAGCTTGCGCTGCAATATGTTCTGCATTAAGCCTTATCATATTTAAAGCTAAACCTAGCACTCAAATGTAAAGAAAAATCGCGTTTGCACTTTATTGTTTACACCTTATCGTTTAAACCTTGGAAATATTAAGATACGTATAAAAAAGCCGACACATGCTGTCGGCTTTTAATTGTTGCGCTCTACTATGAGAACGGTATCGCAAGTTCTGATTAACAAATTAGGTCATGCAAACTATTGGCTAGTCATTAGTTGCTTAATGTATTTAACCGGTGCACTTCCGTAACTTAGAAACTGTTCATGGAATGATTTTAAATCAAACTCTTCACCTTGAGCTTGTTTTAACTCTTCACGTAAATCATAAATTTCACGATATCCAGAGTAATAACTGGTTAATTGTACTTGGCTCAATGTTGCACGGCGCCACTTACCTTCCGCTTCTGCTTGCTGCTGGAACGCTTCCTTTGTCATAAGCTCAATGGCTTGCTCTTCAGTCATCCCATTGACCTGAATGCTGTAATCTAAAATGGTATTTGCGATAACACGTAAATTCCACTTGTAGTACATCAACCACATTTCAGGTTCGAAATTACCGTACCCTTCTTCCAGCATCATCCGTTCGGTGTACACTGCCCATCCTTCAACCATGGCACCGTTACCAAATAAACTTTTTATCAAGCTAGGCGATTCGTTTGAATATACAAGCTGAGTATAATGTCCTGGAATCGCTTCATGGATATTTAATACTTGTAGAATCCAATGATTGTATTCACGTAAATAACTTTCTGCAGATTCATCGCTCATACCATCAAGTGGTGTGACATTATAGTAAGTATTAGCAGATTTTTCGTATGGACCGGGGGCACTGATTGAGGCTCCAGCAAAACCACGCATATATTCCGGTGTTTCTCTAACAACTAACGGCTTTGAAGGATCTAAAGTCATCAATTGTTTTTCATTAACAAACTTCACTAGCTCCGGAATTTGAGCTCTGACTTCATCGACAAAATCATCTCGTTTTACATGCTTAACTGATAACACATCAATTAACTGTTTTATCGCGACATTGTCATCTTTAGGGATAGGTGTATCGATATATTTAGACCAAATATCATGTGTTATTTTAGCCATCTCACTTTGAACACGAAGTTTGTCAGCTGTCGCTTTTTCAAACAATGCTTTCCCTGACATACCAGCTTGAATATCTAATGCAAACTTTTCTTCGTAAAGCTCTTCACCAATTCTAAAGCTACGTGCACCTTCTTTTTCTAGTTTAGCTTCTAGTGCTGTTAACCAATCAATATGTTGATTGATCGCTGTTTTAGCTAATTCAAAACGTGTATTGAACAGTGCTTTTTCAGTTGAAGATAAACCTGATTCAGCCACTTTATTCGCTAAGTCATCAGATAATACTGAAAACGCACCTTTATTTTGCATTATGGCAAGTTGAGTATGTTCTATCGTCGGATTCTCAATATTCGCTTGCGCAGCTAAGTAATATGCAGGCACATTTTCAAGGCGCGCAATAACAGACTGCAGTCTTTCATCTAAAGGGGCAAAATCTTCATTAATGATTTGAGCGAACCCGCCTGCCACATTGTATTGCGAAGGATTCCATTGCCATGCTTTAAACCTTTCCTGTTGCCATTTAATACTCGCCAGAAGGTTCGAAATCAGCTCATAATCAATTAATTCACTCGTGGTTAAAGCGGTTTTATCAAAAGCAGTTAACTTAGCTTGTTGCTTGGCTACAAATGATAAAGTTTTAGCGCGAGCCTGATCATTTGGCACTTCTAGATAGCCATCATTAACGTGTTTCCCACTGTATAACGCCCAAGTTGGGGACCATTGCCATAATGCGTTGATAAACTCATCAGAGTATTGCTGAAATGATACTGCAGACTGCTGTAACTCAGATTGTTGAACATTTTGGGCTGTTTCGGTTTCATTAGTCATTGAATTACAACCGACTAAACTGGCTAGACCCAATGAAATTGCTAAGGTAAGCGCTGATTTTTGCATCTTAATAAGTCCTTTTTATTCATCAAAACGATATTTTTATTGTTTTAAAAGGTTAATTTTTAATATAAAAGCGGATTTACGTTTAGTTGTTATTATTTTTATGGCATAAGTAAATCATGAACGTTATGACTTTGCAGCACAATAAACGTATTTGACATCTTTTGTGACATCTTTTTGTGAATAAAGAATCACAAAGCTGCCTCATCAACAATCGGGACGAGCACATTCGCTTTACTGACATCAATCAGGAAATATCCATGACAGCCAAATATTTCAGTTTAATACTTAATGGAAAAAAAGCCGGTATACCAGAAATTAGAACTGCGGTTTATGCACTAAGAGAAAGTGGAATAAAATTAGATGTTAAGGTCACTTGGGAAGGGCCTGACATGGAAAGGTTAATTAAAGAATCAATCGAATCAGGTGTTGATCGAGTCATTATTGGAGGTGGTGATGGCTCACTCAATGAAGCTGTCACAGCATTAATGCATTTAAAAGACAATGTCTCGTTACCTGAGGTAGCTGTGTTGCCTTTGGGTACGGCAAATGATTTTGCTACCGCCTGTAATATACCAACCAGCATTACAGATGCCCTCACCTTTGCTATTCATAATAAGGCGATAGATATTGATTTGATTGCTGCAAACGATCGACACTTTATTAATATCGCAGCCGCTGGCTTCGGTGCGCAAGTTACTGCAGACACACCAGTCGAATTAAAAGACTTTTTAGGCGGCGGTGCGTATACCCTTACTGGCTTAGCAAAAGCCATCGGTTTTAAACCCTACGAAGGTAGCATTACGACTGATGAAGGTAAGTTTACTGGTAATATCGTAGTCGGAGCCATGTGTAATGGGCGCCAAGCTGGTGGCGGACAGATTCTCGCACCTAATGCAAAAATAAATGATGGTTTAATGGACGTCACTTTGCTTAAAGGATTTACACCATTAGAACTGCCTCAGGTGTTAGAAGAAATACAATCTGAAACGGCTAAAGGCGAGTTTTGCTTTCACTTTCAAACTCAGTGGCTAGAAATTGATTTCCCATTAAGTTTACCGCTCAACTTAGATGGTGAGCCTTACCGCAGTGAAAAAGTGCGATTTGAAGTGAAACCAAATGCGATTCGATTTGTATTACCAGAAAACAGCCCACTCATATAGATTAACGACAACACCAGTGTAATGCTTGCAGTTAGAGATGTAAGCATTACACCCTGAGGTTTATGTCTGTTTATCATTTTATAAACAATCTTCTTGAAGTTTATAAGGAAACTTTAACCCTGCTCCCTGTGTCCCGTAAGAGACTTCTAATTGACATGTACCCAAGCTGTCATGATCTGGCGCTAAATGAGTTGCAGTCATAAATGAAGCGACACATAACATTAATGAAGCCATGATGGTGGCATTGCCGTAAAACAACATTAATACTTCACCCGCATTCCACTGCTCAGACAATCTATTCGGTTTCATTCTCTTCCTAAAAATTGAATCTATAATCAGAGTTAATCTAGTCGGATAATTATTAAATATTAGGGGTATTAATAGTGATCATTTCACGCCAAAGCATAAAATATATAAGAATAGTGCAGGTAAAAATAAGAACAAAATGATGTCAGTTGGAAAGGCAAACTGGAGATAAAGAAGAAATATCAGAAGATAAATTGGCGGTGACGGAGAGATTCGAACTCTCGAAAGGTTGCCCTTTACACACTTTCCAGGCGTGCTCCTTCAGCCACTCGGACACGTCACCTTTTCAATTTATTGTGCTAAAAGCACCGCCACTGTCAATGAAACAAAGTGAATAATGATTTCAATATCCTGTGAACGGACGGTACTTTACGCAAATGCGCTAGGAGGGTCAAGGGAAAATCCCCTCTTGTGTTCCTATTGCGCATTTGCTGTTCAAAAAGTCGATTAAATTCACTAACACTACGGATATTAAGCCATTAATGTCGGGAATAATCCCTTTAATCCTGCAGCAACAACTTCAATACCAATGGATAGCATTAATAGACCCATTAGACGAGTGATAACATTAATGCCTGTTGTGCCCAGAATTTTGAAGATGATTGGCGCCATTCTGAATAAGGCGAAACTCATTAAACCAAAAACGACAACAGTAATCGACATACCGATTAAATCGATCAGTTTATTATGATCAGAAGCAAAAACAATGACCGAACTAATGGCACCAGGACCTGCCATTAAAGGTAACGCTAACGGAACAACCGCTACTGATTCCATACCTGATGCTTCACGATCTTCTTCTTGGTTACGTTTAACTGGACTCAATTTACCTTGCAACATTGACATCGCAATAATGGCAATCAAACTACCACCTGCAATTCTAAATGCTGATAAAGAGATGCTAAACATGTTTAATATATGCTGACCAATGAAAATAGTAACAAGCAATATCACTACCACAGCAAAATTAGCAACTTTACCAGTATGATTACGTTCTTCTTCTGTTTGATGACTTGTTAAGCTGACAAATACAGGCAATAAGCCTACAGGGTTGATAATCGCTACTAAGCCTAAAAAGAACTTAACATAAAGCATTAAATCCACATTTATACCCTCAAATATCGTTAGTTTTGTGGCTGAAAAAATAGTCGCGCAACTTTACTGTTTTTTGTTTCTTTTTCAATCGTGTTTTCTTAAAAGTTTGACTTAGGTAATAGTAATTTTACACTTGCTTAATACTCATTAGTAACGACATCGTCGCCGTCACATTGACCACTGGTGTTCGCTCGTTTTGAATCATAAAAACACATTATTGAAATTAAGTTTCAAAATTCAGTTATTATGAATAATTCTAAGCCTTAAAAGAATAATATTTGTTATAATAACCATAGTTCTGAATTTCAATTACGCTGAGTTATTTCGATAACTTTTATGATAATAATAAACAGCATAAAAAAGCTAAGTTAAGGTTTTCAATGGGTAAACGTAACCGAATTAGTCAAAAAAATGGGCAGCGAAAATTTACCTGCTCAAGAAGAAGATTAGCTTATTTTTTGTGGATAACAAAAACAGGCCATAAATGTCCTCCAACAGAACTCAAACTTGCTGATAAAGACTAGGTCATTACTATAAAACTTGCACTTTGACACAGAGTTACCGCCACTTTATTCGTAGTGATTTTTTAATATCATCAACATAGTCTAGCTAAAGTGACACAAAAAAAGAGATGCCATTGGCATCTCTTTTTTATTGGTTAACTGTAATGACAGTTTATTTATTTTCAGTCCAGCGATCCATCCAGCCTAAAACATTTTTGTACCACTGCTGTAGATTATCTTGATTAAGAATCCAGTGATTTTCGTCTGGGAACATTAATAACTCTGATGGGATACCGTTACGCTGCATATAGGTAAATGCCGCTAAGCCTTGACCATATGGAACACGGAAATCCTTTTCGCCATGAATAACTAGCATCGGCGTTTTCCAGTTTTCAACGTAATTAACTGGGTTAAATTTCTCGTATAAGTCTTTGTTTTCTGTGTACGTACCGCCAAACTCGTACTCAGGGAACCATAGTTCTTCTGTGACGTGATACATAGAGCGCATGTCAAACAAACCAGCATGGTTAACTAAACACTTAAAACCGTCGCTCCAATTACCTTGGAACCAATTCATCATGTAACCACCGTATGAACCACCTAAGGCACATGCGTTTTCGGTATCTAACCACTTTTGTTGCTGGCCTACTGCTGCTAAGCCTTTTTGTAAATCTTCTAAAGGTTTACCGCCCCAATCTTTAGATATCGAATCAGTAAAGGCTTGGCCATAACCTGTTGAACCATGGAAATCCACCATCACCACACCGTAGCCAGCACCTGCCCATAGTTGTGCATTCCAGCGACCACTAAATGAGTTGCCAAATGAACCTTGCGGGCCACCGTGAACTAAATATGCAACTGGGTACTTTTTACCAGACTCGTAGTTAGCAGGTTTAATCCAGTAACCATGTACAGTCTCGTTGTTCCAGCCTTTAAAGTTAAACTGTTGGAATTCACCAAATTGAATTTTGGCTAACTTATCTTCGTTGACATTCGTTAGGCGTGTTAAATTTTCGCCTTCTAAACTAATTTTGTATAAATCACCAGGTTCAACCAATGACTTGTTACTGAAAATAATGCTTGAATCAGTCACAGCAACTAAGCTGTTGCTGCCATCATTATAAATTGGTCGAACATCACCAAACTGTGTGTTGACCTCGAAGATACTGACTTGACCAACGTCTTGAGCTGTCACATACAATGTGCGTCCATCATCACTAAAAGTCAGTGAATGTGGGCTGCGATCCCATAACGGTGCAACTTCTTTTTCCGCGCCAGTTACAGTGTCACGTAGCATAATACGGTAGCGATCGGCTTCAAAACCTGGTTTGCTCATCGCTAAATAGGCTAATTGACGACCATCTTTTGAATATGTCGGTTGTGCATCCCATGCTAAGTTTTTCTCAGTAAGGTTTTCTGCATCACCACCAGTTACTGGCACTTTCCATAAATCATAATTCGTTGTCCAAGCCTGATCTTTGCTTGGCGCTTTAGCGCTATAAACGATGTGCTTACCATCAGCGGTAAAAGTGACTTCTTCCATTCCTGAAAATGGCTTTGGCGGCGTTTCAGTATCTAAACCAAATGTGACGTCAACAACTTCAGTTACAGGCTTACCATTTAGCTGGCCTACAAATAAATGGCTACGGGCATGATCTTCCCAAGTATCCCAATGGCGAACCATTAATTGCTTATATTCACGGCCAGTTGTTTTCTTATTTTCTTCAGCTTCAATGCGATCGACTGTGCAAGTTAAATCTTTACAGTCTGGGAAAACACGCATATTCATGACAACTTGTTTGCCATCGTTTGAAAGCTTGTAGCCATTCACATCAAGTGGTAAATCGGTGACTTGCATTGCTTCACCGCCAGTTAACGGCAGATTAAAAAGCTGACTGGTACCATTACGAGCCGCTAAGAAGTAAATTGATTTATCATCAACACTGAAATTAACATCATGTTCGGTGCCACTGTGTGAAGTAATTTGTTTTGGTTTGGCGTCTTTATTTGTTAAGTCCAATAGATACAAATCAGAACGGCTTTCACCCTGTTCATCAATTTGTTTGACCGCATAAACCAATTTACTACCGTCATTTGACACGGCAGCAGAATGAAGCTTATTTAAATTAACCAGCTGTTGAACATTAAATGGCGTTTTGCTTGTTTCTGCAGCTTGTGCAGTTAACGCAAAACCTGCGGCAGTTAGCGCAAGTAAAAGCGATGATTTTCTCATTAGATGATGTTCTCTTGTTATTTTTTGTTGTTTATAGCAATAGCATTGCCGATATAATTCGGTTCAACTTTATACGTTGACGCCGTCTAGCGATGGCCTGTTAGATTCTCGTTGTTGTTCTGCAACCGCTATGTTTAAAAAGCTGATTAGCACAGTACCCAAACAAAAACGCTCAGGCAATAGAGCAGTTCAAAAAAATGAAGCATTCTATTTCTGAGCGTTAATTTTTATCCAATTTGGCTAAATATAAACCACAAATGGACCGGATTATCTAGCATCGCAAGCGTTAATTAGCTTTTTGCGTTAGCAATGTTCACTTTCCAGATTGCAGGACCCGTTTCGTGAGCATTCACGCCTTGAGTATCCACCGCCACAGTAACTGGCATATCTTTAACATCGAACTCGTAAATGGCTTCCATACCTAAATCTTCAAATGCAACAACACGAGACTTTTTGATTGCTTTAGAGACTAAGTATGCAGCGCCACCCACAGCCATTAAATAAACCGCTTTATGTTTCTTAATTGACTCAACGGTTTGTGGGCCACGTTCTGACTTACCAATCATGCCCATTAGCCCAGTCTTTTCAAGCATTAGGTCAGTGAACTTATCCATTCGTGTTGCAGTTGTAGGGCCTGCTGGGCCAACCACTTCATTGCCTACAGGGTCAACTGGGCCTACGTAGTAAATAAACTTACCAGTAAAGTCGACCCCTTCAGGTAAGCCTTCACCTGATTCGATAAGGGTTTGAATTCGCTTATGCGCAGCATCACGGCCCGTTAACATTTTTCCGTTAAGTAATAAGGTATCGCCACTCTTCCAAGTTTCAATTTCAGCTTGAGTGACATTGTCTAAATCAACTCTGTGCGTGTTTTCACCTGCTTCACGGGTAATTTCAGGCCAGTCAGACAATGAAGGTGGAGATAAATCAGCTGGACCTGTTCCATCTAAGTGAAAGTGGACATGTCGTGTTGCAGCACAGTTCGGGATCATCACAACCGGTTTAGATGCAGCATGTGTTGGTACTGATTTAACTTTAATATCTAGCACAGTGGTTAAACCACCGAGCCCTTGAGCACCGATACCCGTATTATTGGCACGCTCAAAAATATCTAAACGTAATCTTTCTTCAGTTGTTTCAGCGCCTCGTTCCATTAATTCATGGATATCGACTGGATCCATCAATGATTCTTTCGCTAATACAGCGGCTTTTTCAGCAGTACCACCAATACCTATACCTAACATTCCTGGAGGACACCAACCTGCTCCCATCGTCGGTAAGGTTTTTTCAACCCAAGCAGCAATATCATCTGATGGGTTTAACATCACCATCTTAGATTTATTTTCTGACCCACCGCCTTTCGCTGCGATCATCACTTCAACATGATTACCAGGTACCATGTCGATATGAACGACCGAAGGCGTGTTATCACGGGTGTTTTTTCGAGTACCAGCAGGATCGGCAACAATAGACGCACGTAACGGGTTATCTGGATTGGTGTATGCTTGACGTACACCCTCATCGACCATTTGCTGCACGGTCATATTCGTTTTATCCCACTGTACACCCATGCCGATTTTAACAAACGTCGTCACAATACCCGTGTCTTGACATAAAGGACGCTTGCCTTCAGCAGACATACGAGAGTTGATAAGAATTTGTGCAATCGCGTCTTTCGCCGCTGCACTTTCTTCGCGATCATAGGCTTTAGCCATCGCATCAACAAAGTCTTTTGGATGATAATAAGAAATATACTGTAATGAATCTGCAATGCTTTCGATAAAGTCAGCTTGCTTAATTACAACACTAGCAGAATGTGTAGACATATAGGGGCGCTCCAGCAGCCGTTGCGGCATAACTTGTTTAATTTTTATTTGAATACTCTAAATTGTATTCATTTAGCTATTAATCCTTGCAAGGACAATATGATACTCTTTCCAACCTTTTTGGGCTACATCACTTTTTAAATAGGTTTAGTAATGCGTTTAATTAACTCCCCATCATTAGCTGTCAAATCACTCGATTGGGCTCAAGATAGTCATACTGTCTTTAGTGCCATTGCGCAGCAACCATGGGCAATGTTATTAGACTCATCCCATACCGGTCATCAAGATGCCAATTACGATATTATCGTATTCAATCCAGTGGCAACAATAGAAAGCATAGCTGACAATATTCAATGGAAATTTCATCAAAAAATCACAAAAAATCAGGATTTTGCACCAAAGAGCAAAACACGAGTTTCATTAACTGTTTTTGATGTTATTCAACAATTACAAACCTATCTTTACCCAGTAAAACAATCAAGCCAGCTACCTTTTAGCGGTGGCGTGGTTGGCAGTTTTAATTATGACTTAGGTAGAATAATCGAAAAGCTACCTCAACAAGCACTGAAAGATATTCAGCTTAACGATGTAAACCTTGGTTTTTATGACTTTGCCTTACTTTATTGTCATCAGCAACATCAATGGTTCGCTGTCCATTATTTAGATGAAGAAGCACTCAATATTGAATTGAATAAAATTGATAACTTAATATCAAAAAAAGAGAGTCCTCACGAAACACAAGAGTTCACATTAACTTCTTCTTGGCAAAATCAAACAACAAAACAACAATATACAGAAAGGTTTAACAAGGTTCAGCAATATCTTCATCAAGGTGATTGCTATCAAATTAATTTAACACAAAGATTTAGTGCAAGTTATAAAGGTGATGAATGGCAGGCATATTGCGCGCTTTCAGATGCTAACAAAGCCCCCTTTTCAGCCTTTATACGGTTAAAAAATCACTGCATTTTATCTATTTCACCTGAACGATTTATTCAGCTTCACGACAATAAAATATCCACCAAACCAATTAAAGGCACCATGCCTCGCGGCGCCACATCAGATCAAGATTCTCTGTTTGCAGAGCAGTTACGTCACTCAGAAAAAGACTTAGCTGAAAACGTCATGATTGTTGATTTACTTAGAAATGACATCAGCAAAGTGGCTACAGCGGGTTCCGTGAATGTACCGAAATTATTTGAGATTGAGAGTTTTCCTGCAGTACATCATTTAGTCAGTACAGTAGAAGCGACACTCGACAGCCAATATGATGCGGTAGATTTACTTAAAGCGGCTTTTCCTGGTGGCTCAATCACTGGCGCGCCCAAAATCCGTTCAATGGAAATTATCGAAGAATTAGAGCCTTCAAGACGCAACATTTATTGTGGCAGTATTGGCTATATCAGTCAGGATGGTCGTATGGATACCAGTATCACCATTCGTACCCTTGTCACTGAAGATAATAAGCTTTATTGTTGGGCCGGAGGCGGAATCGTTGCTGATTCGAATGTTGATGCTGAATATCAAGAATCATTTGATAAAGTCAGTAAAATTTTGCCAATACTTACTAACGTTAATCAATCCAACGTTAAAAAATCTAACCTTAGACAAAGCTAAATCATCAAACGTTATGGAAATTAACCATCAATAATGCGTCAATTTCCATACCTTAAGTTTTACGCTAAGACTATTAATAACTGCCTTTTAATATCAGCATTTTGATACAAAGCGATTAATTGAAGGGTCTTGATACCGACTTTTGATACCTGGCTATTAATAAAAGGCTATTAATAACAGTCTATTGATACAATTTATCTTTGTAATGTTGCGCTACACTATGCCAATCAAAACGCACATCCGCCGCCGACTGTCGCATTTTTTTGTATTGTAATAAATCATTAGTATGTAGTGATAATGCACTGACCACTACTTCAATCAATTGCTGTGATTGCTCAGCTAATCCTTGCCCCTCAAATAACCAACCATTTTTTTGATGGATTATGGTGTCTTTTAAACCACCTACACTGTGGGCTATGCAAACTTGAGCTGATTTCATCGCAAGTAATTGACTTATACCGCATGGCTCAAAGCTACTAGGCATGATAAATAAGTCCCCTTGCTTATATAAGACTTGTGATAATGCATCATCATAGCCGTTTAAAAAGACAAAATTGTCATATTTAGCCGCAATGACTTGAAACTCTTGCGCTATTTGTTCATCTCCACTGCCTAGTAATACAAATATACCATTTGGTTTATGAATATTTAGTTGAATCAAGATTGCTTCTAGCGTCGAACCATACTCATGATGTGGCTGCCTTAAGAGTAATACCTTTTGGTCGGTTAGACGGCCAACAGAGGTCATAACAAAATCAACCGTTATAGCATCAGAGCTAGTCGTAATAGCGCGATGGTCATATGAGTTTTTCATCGACAGCAATTGCAATCGAGATAGCGCAATTTGATCCACGCTTTTTACCCACTGACTTTGTCCCATCCAACGAATTAACGCGCGTTGCGCTGACGCTTCGATCTGAATAAATGCAGGTTGTGAGTCAAGTTCAACTGATGAATCGTCATAAACACAGCCATTTAGAATACCTACAACATCGCCACGTTGATGTTTATCTTGAAGTGATTGCTCCAAGCCTTCTCCACCAAAAAATCCATTTTGATGATCGGATGGCAGTAATACTTCTGTTGCATAGCTTGGCGACACTAAATGTACTTTATCGCTCAATTCTATACCCATTCTCATTGGATTAATGCACTCAGAATAACGAGGGTCGGTAATTTGCAGCTTCTGTTCATGGGTTAATTGTCTTGCTAAATCAGGATACCAAGCACAAAAGGATGAAACGTCATCTCGAATAGGTCGTATCCCTTGTATCGCTAAATTGTGAATTGAAAAAACACAACGAATATCCTTTAACGTTTTATATTCTGTTGCGAACGCTCTTAACATCACTAAAAAGCCAGTATGCCAGTCATGCATGTGTAAATAATCAACACGGTCAAGCAAACCATCAACATACGCTTGGGCAACTGCAAGATTAAACAAGGCAAACTTACTGGCATCTTCAGCAAACGGCCTTTCACTACTGCCGTTACAGTAAACTTGATTGTTAGGCCCATTAAATAGCGGATGATCAAACAAAAAAACCTGATTATTTATTTTGGTTGAATTGGCTGCCTTAATCGGTAGTGACACCTGCCATAAAACCACTTTCTCGCTATTAGCACCAAACTTAACAACGACCTCGCCAACGAGTGTTGCCTGCTGCTGTTTTGCGATAAAGCCATAATTAGGCATGGCCACATCAACGTTAATATCAACACCCGCCAAAGCCAAAGGAAGATCACGAATGACATCTGCCATCCCGCCAACTTTGGCCCCCTTTATGGCATCATTTTCAGCAGCAATCATCAGCACTTTTTTCAAAACATCTCCTTGCTTGTAGTTTTTCTATTTAACAAACTCACTCAACATTGAAGCCACAAGTTCTGTGGCTTAAATGGCAGTAAACTTTAGCGATTACTCATATCCAACCGGCAGTCCAAGCATATTGCGAGTAACTAAAGTGATGCCTTTTTCAGATACTCGAAAGCCGCGGTCTATATCTTGTTGCTTGTTATAGCCAATCTCCATCCCCTCAGGAATGATGCAGCCACGATCGATAATCGCATTTTGAATTTTGCAATTTTTCAACACGACAACATCTGGCAATAGCACAGAGTCTTTCACAAACGAGTATGAACACACGCGTACTTCATCAAAAAGCACGCTACGTTTAACCTTCGCACCCGAAATGATACATCCACCAGAAACGATAGAGTCTACCGCCATCCCTCTTCGGTCATCGTCATCAAACACGAACTTAGCGGGTGGCAACTGTTCTTGATATGTCCAAATTGGCCATTTTGCATCATACAAATTGAGCGCTGGCGTCGGTGACAGCAATTCCATATTTGCTTGAAAGAAAGAATCTAAGGTACCAACATCACGCCAATAAGCCGGCTCGTCAGGCACTGCACTCGTGAAAGGAAATGCAAATACATTCGCATCTTTGATAATTGAAGGAATAATGTCTTTACCAAAGTCTCTATCAGATTGATCATTGTCAGCATCTTTGCGTAACTGATCGAATAGGAATTTAGTGTTAAACACATAGTTACCCATTGACGCTAAACAAAATTCTTCATTACCGGGAATAGACTTAGGCACTTCAGGCTTTTCTTCAAAACCTATTACACGTTTATCTTGATCCACTTCCATGACGCCAAACGAACCCGCTGCTTCAGGTATCGGTGTTTCAAGGCAACATACTGTCATATCTGCGCCTGACTCTGCATGTGCAGCTAACAGCCCAGCATAATCCATGCGATAGACATGATCTCCAGATAAAATCATGATGTATTTGGGTAATTCATGTCTAATAATATCGATATTTTGGAATACCGCATCGGCTGTACCTTCATACCAATTACCTGAGGTTTGTTGTGATGCTGGTAGTATTTCAACTGACTCACCTAATTCCTTTTTAAAGTGGCCCCAGCCCCGACTGACATGGCGGATCAGTGAATGTGACTTATATTGAGTCACAACCCCAACTCTGCGTATGCCTGAATTTATACAATTTGATAAAGGGAAATCGATGATGCGAAATTTACCGCCAAAATATAACGCCGGTTTCGCACGCCAGTCAGTCAACTCATGTAAACGAGAGCCCCTTCCTCCTGCTAATATGATGGCGTATGTATCCCTTGTAAGATTACTGATATATCGAACGTTTGACATATATAATTAACTCCTAACTTCACAACGTAGATCGATTAAAGCGATAAATTGCTCATTGTTTAGCAAGCCAAATATCATCACGATAAGCACTGATGGTATTGTCACTAGAGAAACGGCCGCTTGATGCGGTATTTCGGATACTCATTTGGGTCCAACCTTGTTGATCGGCATACGCCAAAGAGACTTTTTCTTGAGCTTGTTTATAAGCTTCAAAATCTGCGGCGATCATCCATTGATCGAAAGGATCTTCAATTGCAGCAATAATACTGTCGAATATGCCAGGTTCCACTAAGTTAAAGTGGCCACTTTTAAGCATGTTGATGACATTCGCTAATGCGGGGGATTGCTGAATAAAATCATGGGGGTTGTAGTGAGATTTAAGCTCACTGACTTCATCAGCGCGTAAACCAAATAGGAAGAAGTTTTCTTCTCCAACCTCTTCTAACATTTCAATGTTAGCGCCATCGAACGTACCGATAGTCATGGCGCCATTCATCATAAATTTCATGTTTCCGGTACCTGATGCTTCTTTACCTGCAGTTGATATTTGCTCTGATAAGTCAGTACCTGGGCATATTTTTTCCATTGCGCTGACGTTGTAATTCGGTAAGAAGGCAAATCGTAGGTACGGAGATACAATAGGGTCAGAATTCACCATGTGCGCCACATTGTTCGCCAATTTTATTATTTGTTTGGCCATGGCATATCCAGGAGCAGCCTTGCCTCCTATCAACACACATCTTGGCTGTAAGTCTTTTGTGTCACCCGACAAAATGCGCTGATACAAATGAATGACGTGTAAAATGTTTAACAGTTGACGTTTATATTCATGTATCCGTTTCACTTGAACATCGAACATCATGTTCGGATCAAACGCCACTTCACATTCATCAAGAACCAATTTAGCTAATTCGACTTTGTTATCGTATTTAACTTGTTGCCACTGTTTGACAAATGTTTTGTCGTCAGTGAAAGCATTAAGCGCGGTAAGTTGAGTGAGATCAGTTAACCAACTCTCCCCTAAACGGCGATTAATAAGCTGGGTTAATCTTGGGTTACAATGCACGAGCCAACGTCTTGGGGTAACGCCATTGGTCTTATTATTAAACTTATGGGGCCATAATGAATAAAAGTCTTTAAATAGCCCTTGCTTAAGTAATTGAGTATGAAGCCCTGCAACACCATTGACAGAAAAGCTTGCCACAATTGCTAGATATGCCATACGTACGTGTGGATGTGCCCCTTCCTCAATTATCGACATCGATGCCAATTTATGGGTATCACCTGGCCAATGATGTGCTACATGCTCAAGATAGCGGGCATTTATTTCATAGATGATATCTAATATCCGTGGCAGCATATTACCTAGCATTCTTACAGGCCAGCGTTCTAGCGCTTCTGGTAATAATGTATGGTTGGTATAAGCCATCGATTCTGTGGTGACTTGCCAAGCTTCATCCCAACCTAGGCCATAGCTATCCATTAAAAGACGCATTAATTCGGGAACAGCAATACTCGGATGAGTATCGTTTAGCTGCATCACATTGCGCTGACTAAATTGGCTAAAGTCTGCACCGTAAACGGCGGTATAACGCTGTAAAATATCTTGTAAGCTTGCTGATGATAAAAAGTATTGCTGCCTTAACCTGAGCTCTTTACCATTTTCACTCGCATCATTTGGGTACAGTACCATCGTAATTTGTTCTGCTAGATTTTTACGCGCAACGGCTTCGGTATAATCACCATCATTGAATTCTGCCAAATCAAAATCATCAGTTGCTTCTGCTTTCCATAACCTCAATGTATTAATTCGGCCGTTACGAAAACCTGGTACTGGCATATCATGTGGAATCGCTTGTACATCTTGTGTATCAACCCAGACATAATGGCGATCGCCACTTGGGTCGACATAAGTTTCTGTATGACCAAAGAACGGGACAGTAATGGCATGGTTGGCCATCCTGACTTCCCAAGGGTTGCCTTCACGTAGCCAACGATCAGGTTGTTCGACTTGATAACCGTCCACCATCTTTTGTTTAAACATGCCGTACTCATAACGAATACCATAGCCAACAACAGACAAGTCTAAACTTGCACAGCTGTCTAAAAAGCATGCAGCTAAACGCCCTAAGCCTCCGTTTCCAAGTCCAGCATCTAGTTCTGCTTCTTGTAGCGACTCGAGGTCTGCTGCATACTCCGCCAGTGCCTCATGTGTTTCTTTGGTCAAATCAAGACTTAACAGCGCATTACCTAATGATCTGCCCATCAAAAACTCTAAGGACAAATAAGCAACTTGTTTTTGTTGGTACTGATTGTCTTTGAGGCGTGTCTCTCGCCATTGGTTTAAAAGTTGATTTTTAACTGTAGAAGCAAGTGCACTATACATATCGTTAATGGCATGCTCATCACGGCATAACGACCCATGTATTTGACGCTTAAATGTAGCTGCCAACGTCTCGCACGGATCGCAATCATGATTACTGCCCACGACTTCCAATGTTGATTGATTTACTGCTGAATTGGTATCTAATTCATCAGGCTTCACCTGTTTGGCTTTACCTGACTTTGCCGTCTTGGCTGGCTTTTTTACTGAAGACTTATCTTTAATAGATGGTTTTTCAGTAGTCGATTTCCCTTTCGTTACTGTCATATGGACTCCTTAGCACCTTACAATGTTAATCGTTCAATAAACCGGATCTGACTCGGTTAGCTAATTTATTAAACAACGCGGTTTTACATCGTCTTTTGACGACTGAAATGACGACTACAAAGCGCATTTTCAATTGACTATCTTGTTGTTAAGCTGATGATGTGCATGAAATAATTTTAAGCTTCGCCCACAAAGTAAAACTGCCTCTGACTTTTCTTTTTCATTGGGTTTAGTTTGAAATTTTTGATGGGTTAATTGCGTATCAACTAATAGTTGCCAACCTTGATATCCCTCAACTTCGGGTAATTGAAACGGCTTTGATTCTTCACAAGCATTCAATAGGAGTAATAAGGCTTGTGGGTACTGATAAGGTGGTATCACTTCAGAGGTGATCACAACTGCTAAAGTGCGAGTTTCTGCTTCGCTCCACTGTTGTTTGACCATAGGCTCGCCATGACGGCTATACCAAGTAAAGCCGTTTGCGTATTGATCTTCTGGTTCATGAATGAACTCGGCATGACAAAGAATCGGAAAACGCTGGCGCAGTTTAATAAGTTCAGACGTAAATTCTACCAATGGCCAGTCAATTTGCTGCCAGTCTATCCAACAGATGGAATTGTCTTGGCAATATGCATTGTTATTACCTTGCTGACTGTGGCCCATTTCATCACCACTAAGCAGCATTGGTACGCCCTGAGATAGCATTAATGTAGTGATGAAATTTCTTTGCTGCCTAGCTCGAATATTAATAATATTTTCGTTGCTAGTATGGCCTTCAACGCCATAGTTATGACTTAGGTTTTCATGATGGCCGTCTCGGTTGTCTTCGCCATTGGCTAAATTGTGCCTGTGTTGATAACTCACAACATCACGGAGAGTAAAACCATCGTGGCTGGTAATGAAGTTAATACTGGCAGAAGGTGCTCGACCATGATGTTCAAAAAAGTCACCAGAACCATGAAATCGTCGAGCAAACTCCGGCAACATGCCTTTATCACCCCGCCAAAAACGTCTCATGGTGTCACGATACCTGTCATTCCATTCACTGAATGCAATGGGATAATTACCGAGTTGATAACCGCCTGGTCCAATGTCCCAAGGTTCGGCTATTAACTTAACCTGACACAATACAGGGTCTTGACTTAATGCATCAAAAAAACCGCAGCCCGGATCAAACCCATATACTTCACGACCAAGACAACTTGCTAAATCAAACCTAAAGCCATCTACACCCATGACCTCAACCCAGTAGCGTAATGAGTCCATAATTAACCTCAGAACCTGAGGATGGTTAGAGTTAACCGTATTTCCGCAGCCAGTATCATTGATATACAAACGCTGATCGTTTGACACTAATCGGTAATAACTGGCGTTATCAATACCTCGGAAACTAAGTGTTGGCCCTAGGCGGTTTCCTTCTGCAGTATGGTTATAAACTACGTCTAAAATAACTTCGATACCTGCATCATGAAAACGATCAACCATCTTTCTAAACTCACCAATATCCTCGCTACTTAAATAACTGGGATTTGGCGCAAAAAAACCAATCGAGTTATAGCCCCAATAGTTGTTTAGATTTTTTTCAATTAAAAATGGCTCATTTAAAAATGATTGAACTGGTAATAGCTCAACACAGTTCACGCCCAACTGAGTTAAATATTGCAATGAGCTTTTTGAGGCTAAACCTGCAAACTTTCCTTGATGAGCTTTATTAACTTCGGGATTCAGTACACTGAATCCTTTAACGTGCATTTCATATATAACTGTGCTTTCAAGAGGAATGTTAAGTCTTTTTATAGGTGTAGATTTCAGTACTGAATCATCAATCACGACACATTTAGGCATATATTGTGCGTTATCGATTTCACAAAACGACAAGTCTGCATCAACATCATTTCGGCTAATGTCATAACCATAATTTGCATCGTTGGGTGCTAAGTTGCCTTTAAGTTGTTTTGAATAAGGATCGAGTAACAATTTATTGTGATTAAACCTATGACCCAAGTGAGGTTGATACGGACCGTAAACACGATAACCATATAAATCCCCCGCTTTTACACCAGGCACAAAACCGTGCCAAATTTGTTTGGTTTTATGTACCAAACAAATTTGTTTTTCGTTATTACCGTTATGATCAAACAGGCATAACACAACTTGTGTTGCATTCGCTGAAAAAATAGCAAAGTTCACCCCACCAGCAATCACCGTTGCACCAAGTGGATATGATTGTCCTTTGGTAACAAGAACATTGAGGTTATTTTCAGCGCCGTTGTTCATCTTTACGCCTCGTTATTTGTTACAAGTTGACTTGCTGCTAACACCACACAACCTAGAGGTGGCACAGTGATAAGTCCGCTTTGCTCCATGCCTTGCCAAGGTACCTCGTCATTAATAACAGTTTGATTAATCACATTACTGCCTCCGAACTGGCTCGCATCACTGTTAAGCAGTTCTTCGTAGTTATTTGGGGTCGGTAAGCCAATTCGGAAATGATGATGTACTTGCGGGGTCATATTGATGATGAAAATGAGTGCGTCATCAGAAGATTGCGCATAACGAATAAATGAGAAGACACTGTCTTGACTGTTATCACAATCAAGCCACTGAAAACCTGTTGATTGATGATCTAATTCATATAAACAAGGATGAGATATATACAGACCATTAAGCGCCTTTACCCAGTCTTGTATGCCTTGATGAGGTGCAAACTGCAGTAAATGCCAATCTAAACTTTGGTTATGATTCCATTCATCACGCTGACCAAACTCAGTTCCCATAAACAATAATTTTTTACCAGGTTGCCCCCACATCATCCCGATGTAAGCACGTAACGTGGCAAACTTTTGCCAATCGTCTCCTGGAATTTTATGTAAAACTGAACCTTTTCCGTGTACGACTTCATCATGGCTAATAGACAATATAAATTGCTCGGTATAGGCATAGACTAGAGCAAATGTCATTTCATGGTGATGATGTGAACGGTAGATAGGATCCCGTGCTAAATAACGTAAACTGTCATTCATCCAGCCCATATTCCATTTAAAACCAAATCCTAAGCCCCCTTTTTCCGTAGAGTTAGTCACCCCTGGCCATGCAGTGGATTCTTCAGCAATCATTGTTGCGCCAGCAAAGCTCGCATAAATACGCTCATTGAGTAGTTTTAAAAACTCTATGGCTTTAATATTTTCACGACCGCCATATTCATTCGGCAACCATTGACCAGATTGACGGCTGTAATCTAGGTAAAGCATTGATGAAACAGCATCTAAACGTAATCCATCAAAATGAAATTCAGATAACCAATAACAAGCATTACTCAGTAAGAAACTTTGCACTTCACCACGGCCATAATTAAAGATAAGCGTATCCCAGTCAGGGTGCTCACCTTGTCGAGGATCTTCATGTTCATATAAACAACTGCCATCAAATTTAGACAAGCCGTGGGGATCTTTAGGAAAGTGTGCCGGAACCCAGTCCAACAGCACAGCAATCTGATGTTTGTGGCAAGCATCGACAAACGCCTTTAAGCCATCAGGATCACCAAAACGATATGTTGCAGCATACAAGCCCACAGGTTGATAGCCCCAAGACCCATCAAAAGGGTATTCACAAATGGGCATCAGTTGCAGATGCGTAAAGCCCATTTCAACGATGTAAGGAATTAACTCGCTAATTAGATCGTCGTAGCTAAGGTAGGATTCGCCCCATTCACCTTTTCGCTTCCATGAGGCAAGGTGCACTTCATAAGTTGACATTGGCGCTTGATGTAATTGAGTATTGGCGCGTTTAGTTAACCATTTGCTGTCTTTCCATTGATACTGGCTATTCGCGGGAACGATAGATGAATTACCCGGCGCAGCTTCCATCGCTTTTGCATAAGGGTCTGATTTTTCGATCGATTCACCATATTGATTAACAATATAAAATTTATAAAAATCCCCCGCTTTGGCATTGGGCAAAAATATCTCCCATATGCCATTGCTTGGATGAAATCTCATTACATGTTGTCTAGGATCCCAATGATTAAAATCCCCTACAACGGATACACGCTGTGCATTGGGTGCCCATACACAAAAAAGCACACCATCTACCTTATTAACTTGTTTCCAATTAGCACCTAAAAATTGATAACTAGCTTGTTGTTTCCCTTCAGCAAATAAGTACACATCATCCGCATCTAACAAGCTTTCGAATTGATATGGGTCAATTATAGTTTCTACACTTAATGGATATGTCACTTTAAGACTATATAAAAATGGCCTAACCCTTCGCCCCATTACGCCTGCAAATAAACCTTGTTCATCAACCTGTGATAATTCAGCCACTTTTTTACCGTCTTTTATAGCAATAACCTCAACACTGACTGCCCCCTTGATAAAACATCTCACAATCAGTGATTTACCATTGGGTGCCTTGTGCATGCCTAATAAAGAAAAAACATCCGTATAATCTCCTTTCAAGATGGCAATATCCGATCCTTGATTAAATAAAGGCGCATTATTCGTCATTGTGTATTGCTCCATAAAATTAATAACTGTTCTAACTACTGATCGAATTGTGCATCAGTCATTCTAGAATGATTAATCACACTAAGGCGCTGTTTTACCGCATCTGATGTTGTTATATGTTCAAGTGACATTGATAAACGACGGCGCCAATTAGGGTATTCTTTCCATGTGCCAGGGATATTGACAGGCATGGTTTCACAAATAAGATCTTCAAGTTGTACGCTGTATAAAGATGAGTTTCCTGATGCGGAAAGTTGAAGCCAAGCCGTTAAAACTTCATCAAACTCAATACGGTTTATATCGCCTTCAAACAGCAATATTCCTTTCTGACAAAATAGATGGATCAATTGATGCTTTTCATGGTCACGTTCATTTAGCATCTCTTGCTGTTGCTGATGATTAATTAGATTTAGTTGCTGTCTTAATTCGATATCATTACCGTGCCACCAAGCAGATAACGTCGGCACATCATGATTCGCAAGCATCATCAAACTTTGGCGTTTGTAATGCTCTGGTGATGTAAACCCATCATTTTGCTTTGAAAAATAAAACAACTCATTTGAAAATATGTTGGCATTAGAAAGGTTTTGAACTATTTCTGGCGGAACAATGCCAAGATCTTCACCTATAACGATGCATTGAGCTCGCTGACTTTCTAACGACAAAATTGCAAGTAACGCATCAAGTGGGTAATACACATAGGCCCCATCACCTAAGCTTAAGTTTTTAGGCCACCACCAAAGACGAAGTAATCCCATGACATGATCAATTCGTAAACCACCACAAGATTGCATGTTGCTTCTAATTAAGTCTTTAAAGTGGAGAAAATTTAATTGCTGTAATTTAATCGGATCCATCGGGGCAAGTCCCCAATTCTGACCTTGGGGTGCAAAAGGATCTGGCGGGGCGCCAATATTAGCGTTAGCACAAAAGTAATCAGCATTTTGCTGCACTTCTGATCCTGTGGGAGAAGCCCCTACGGCCATATCTCGGATTAAACCGATGGACATTCCCACAGATTTCGCCGTTAATTGGCATAAACTAAGCTGACTTGTTGCGACAAATTGTAAGTAGCACCAAAAGTCTGGGTTAGAAAATGTAGCCTGACAGCTATCTTCTTTATGATGACCTACCTGCCAGTCAGCATATTGTTGTAAGGCTTGTTCATGCTGTTTTTTGAAGTCACTAAATGCTTTAAATCGATCTGTTAAAGTCGATTGATTTTCTTCAATAAAGATATCAAACAATAAACAGAAAACCTGCTGTTTTAGTGCATAGACTTCTGCGTATTCTAACAGTGAATTCTCAAAAAGTTTGTGTTTATTCATTTGCCAGTCAGGCGTTGATAAAACATGTTTAACGCTGTCATATTCTTTTACTGATTCAATATGAATATAAAGTGGATTCAGTCTACGTCGATCATCAGGACTGTACGGACTAATATGGCTAGGTAAGTCCAGAGCATGAAGGGGATTAAGCAGAATAAAGTCAGCACCTTGCTCGGCACTGAATACGATTAACTTTTGTAAATCATTAAAGTCACCTACGCCCCACTGGCTTTCACTTTTAATGCTATACAACTGCGTAGAAATACCCCAAGGATTAGCTTTTTTACTTAGGGAAAAGTTGCCAGTAGTAGCTTGTTGATGATATCTGACACTTGATAATGGCTCAGAAATCGATCCTGAGTAGGCCTGTCTTGGTGCGAGCATCAGCTGACACAAATACTCAGTGACATGATTATCTGAGTCCAATGAACACGTCAGTTGATGATAGCCAAGCCCAATTGCATTATTTTGATGCTCATTTAATAAAAAGTGATACTTGATATAGAGGCAATCATTTGTTTTATAGTCACCAATAGCGGTTAACTGACTACTGTGTATTTGAAATCTAAATGATTCATTTTGCTCACTAAAAAGATGTAAACGTATATAACCAACAAAATGTTCAGTCAAACATAACTCTACATATGGCTCATCGACGTAAGTCCACTGAAATGTCCCTATGGGTTTAAGCCAGGGTGCCACGTCTAATTCGTGGATGCGCTGCTCGATGAACTTATCATTGAGTACTGACAATGCGCCGTCGACATCAGATTGATGCGACGCCAAACACATTGACGTTAGAATTCCTTTTCTATCATTAGGCGAAATATGAACATGATTGCCAAAGCAATCAATAAACTCTGCGCCTACGCCTTGCAAATACAGTAACTTTTCCAGTCCCATATTTGTCATCCTCGCAAATAACATGCCTGGTTAATAACTCAGCAGTTACCATGCCAGTCAAACATCACAGTTTAACTACAGTGATATTTCATCAGGATGACAGAATATATTTACAACTTTTCAGTAACTTACTCTAAAGAGGTAAAATAGGCTCAATACGCCTTTGTTTAAAACTCAATGGATAATTCACGATATTTCAATAGTTTTGGTGCAATTTACGCACAAATAACGTGCAGTTAAATAAACAACTACAGGAGTCATAAGTAAATGTTTAATCAAACCTCATTGGCAAAAGTTACACCTTATTGGTGGCAATATGATAATTTAGTTATAACTGATTAATTCATGATGCGACTTTAATGTTAGGAAGGTAAATGAACGCTCAACAGTTTAATGTCCATTTTGCACTTCAAAACCTCAGCGACAATTCCAGCGATATTCCCATTCAACAGGCATTACGTAAAGCTGCAGTGTTAATCCCGCTGATGGAGGTTGATGGTCAGCTACATATGCTCATCACACGCAGAGCGCTGCATTTAAGAGCACATCCTGGACAGTACAGTTTCCCCGGCGGAAAAGTCGATAAACAAGATAACTCCATTATCGAAACAGCCCTTAGGGAAGCAGAAGAAGAAATTGGCTTAAAACAAAGTAATGTCGACGTGATTGGTCAGTTCCCCGCCCATGCGACATTTACAGGGTTTCGAATCACTCCTATTGTAGGAATAATAAAACAACCATTTGAGATCAAAATCGATCCAGGAGAAGTATCTGAGACTTTTTGGGTGCCACTAAGCTTTTTCACAACCGCCAGCAATCGATATCAATTAAGGTATATGCGTGATGGACAAACGTTTGATGTGCATTACATGCCTTATAAAGGCAAATTCATTTGGGGTGTTACTGCGGCAATTATTGATTTGTTGTGTAAACACATCAGTACCACTGATAAGAGCTAAATAACGTAACGAATATACAAGCCAGCAGCAATAGAGACCATCAGTAGCAATGGTATATTGACCCAAAAACCTATTTTCTTCGACGTTTGAGCATAAAAATTAACCCCAAGATTAACAAAACTTATTGCAGCACAAGCCCAGATAACATACTCCAGTCTCACAGTTAATTCTGGATCCCAATTTAATCTGACTTCAACACCTTTACTCATAAAATAACCTACCGCACGATCAGGTCTTGCGTCGCCAAAAACAAGCAGCGCATAAACGGCCAAAGACCAACCGGCCACAGACAAAATGGTTAATATGATTTGCAAAAATTTTGTTTTGGTCACTAATTCACCCCACTACCAAGTGTTTTATTAAAATAGCGCTTTTGTTCATATGGTTACAAGATAATTTTTACAACCTATTGTACGTATATGACATGAAATTGGCTCAATTAAGGCATTTATTAGTAAAACTTACGCATTTATCTGCGTCTAAGGGCGTTTTCGGCTTGTTAAACGCCGATATCAAGGTAATATAAAGCACTTATTTTTATCATTGATTCATTGGAGAACTAAGCAACAATGAGCATTACATCTGTCGCTTCTGTATTTAAAGGTGACTTCGCGATTGGTTCGCAAGTTACAGTTCGTGGTTGGGTTAGATCTCGCCGCGATTCTAAAGCTGGTATTTCATTCCTTGCTGTTTATGACGGTTCATGTTTTGACCCTATTCAAGGCGTAGTACCAAATAATTTAGATAATTATACTGATGAAGTGCTAAAGCTTACTGCTGGTTGTTCAGTTATCATGACTGGTGAAGTCGTGGAATCTCCAGGTAAAGGTCAAGCATTCGAAATACAAGTTACGCAGGTTGAAGTAGCTGGGTTTGTTGAAGATCCTGACACTTATCCTATGGCTGCAAAACGTCATTCGATTGAGCATTTACGTGAATTAGCACACCTTCGTCCACGTACTAACATCATTGGTGCGGTTGCACGTGTTCGTAACTGTTTATCGCAAGCCATTCACCGCTTCTATAACGAACAAGGTTACATTTGGGTATCAACCCCGTTAATCACTGCTTCTGACACAGAAGGTGCTGGTGAAATGTTCCGTGTATCAACACTAGACATGGAAAACTTACCTCGCACAGATAAAGGCAATGTTGACTTCGCAGAAGACTTTTTCGGTAAAGAATCATTTTTGACTGTATCAGGCCAATTGAATGCTGAAACTTATGCATGTGCTTTATCTAAAGTATATACATTTGGTCCGACTTTCCGTGCTGAAAACTCTAACACTAGCCGTCACTTGGCTGAGTTCTGGATGGTTGAACCTGAGGTTGCTTACGCTGACTTAGATGATGCAGCTAAACTCGCTGAAGACATGCTTAAATATTGTTTCCGTGCAGTGTTAGAAGAACGTCGTGACGATTTAGAGTTCTTCGCACAACGTGTTGAGAAAACGGCAATTGAACGTTTAGAAGCATTTGTAACAAGTGACTTCGCGCAAATTGATTACACTGATGCAATCGAAATTTTAAAAGCCTGCGATAAAGACTTTGAATTCGATGTTGAATGGGGTATCGACTTACACTCAGAACACGAACGTTACCTTGCTGAAGAGCATTTTAAAGCACCTGTTGTTGTTAAAAACTATCCGAAAGATATCAAAGCATTCTACATGCGCTTGAATGATGATGGTAAAACAGTGGCTGCGATGGATGTATTAGCACCTGGTATTGGTGAAATCATCGGTGGAGCACAACGTGAAGAACGTTTAGATGTGCTTGATGCTCGCTTAGCAGAAATGAAGTTAGATCAAGAAGATTACTGGTGGTACCGTGATTTACGTCGTTACGGCACTGTACCGCATGCAGGTTTCGGTTTAGGTTTTGAGCGTTTGGTATCTTATGTTACTGGTGTAAGCAACATCCGTGATGTAATCCCATTCCCACGTTCACCTAAATCAGCTAATTTTTAATCGTTGGCTTTATAAAAAAACGCGCTATATGCGCGTTTTTTTTGTGCATAAGAAACGACTAATTAATTTTCTCTACGCACAGTTCAATATATCCATAAATAGCAACAAGTACCATCCAAGGTAGCAGTAACCATAAATAATGGGTGCTAGCGGCTTCTTTAGAATATTGATATATAAGCAAGATAATGCTGGCAAAAATGCTCGCGCAATAGGTTAACCACAGGGCAATAATGACAGAGTTGTTTGTTTCAGTAATTTTATAGCCTGTTAACGCGCTTAATCCGAATATCAGCCCCATTGCAAGCGCTCCACCGACCAAAAACTGAATGGCTGAAGCCAATATAACTAAACCCATAGATTTTTATTTCCTTATAAAATGACAGCTTCTTATCCCTTGAAGCTCCAGTGTTATGTTGTATTGTGTTTTTATAGTAATAAATGATGAATCATCAACATAAGTATTCATCTCTATGATTAACTACTCATATCAAGCTCGTTTAATTGTTGGCTTTTTCACTCCCCTTCTTAAAATTAGATAATCCCCAAAATAAAATACCCGTGCCACTACAAGAAAGAAAAAAGAATAAACCCAATCCAACAGGCGAACCCCAAGAAAATGCAAAGTACAAAACGTCCATATTTTTTCCTTTTCAACATGTCTAATACAAGAAGATTGGATGCAATTGTGCATTATCACTGCTTTAATTAGCATTTAAGTTGTTACTTAAATCGTGCAACAACACTTTCGAACCAAGTACCCAGCGTAGACTTTCTACTATTTAAAAATAAATGTTCGAAATCTGCAGCGACTTCCATTGCAAGAATGCAATCATCAAAATGTGTTTTGAGATTATCGTCAGTAAATACAAAAACCTCTCCATCAAATTGGATACAATGTTCGTTATCATCAAGGATAGATATCAACAAACGTGTATTGGCTATCCATGATGCACGAGCATTAAAAAACATTGCTTGTTCTATTGCTTTTTTCTCAATTTTAGAAACGCCGCTATGAATAGATTGACTCAAGCCCTTCTGTTTATTGTTTACTAATGTATTTAAAAAATCGCTACCAGAATTAAGTACGTACTGACAATAAAAACGTTTGTATTGAGATAATAACAAAGACAAATGATCTAATCGTTCTACACCCTGTTTTCTAAATTCTTTTGAACTGAGATAACTTGGCTCAATAAACTCATGAAGATTAAGCGCATTTTGCTGCGAGGAAAAATAAGACTGAGCTTCAGACAGCGTCATGTTATCAGCAGTATTGCTACTAAGAACCTGCTCAAACGCTACTGCTTCCATCTCTAATTCCCATAAAGTGTCTGATTCATGCTAAAAGTGTGGTGTCTATTACTTATAATGGCGTTATTATGCACAAAACGAGATAACAAGGCATTAACAATGACAGTTTTATTCAAAAAAAGAGGCTAACGCCTCTTTTTTAAAACACTAATGGATTAATATTTGGAGCGAACTAAAGATCTTTATAAACCTTGCCATCTTTCATGACAAAACTGACGCTCAATAAAGCTGAAATATCCTTAAGTGGACTCTTTTTAGTCGCAATAATATCAGCAAATTTACCGGTTTCAATGGTACCTAATTTATCAGACATATCGATTAAATCAGCCGCATTCACTGTTGCAGACTGTAAAATATCACTATTGGACATACCAGCTTGGTGCATTAACACCGCTTCTTGTGCATTAATACCATGCTTTGACACGCCACTATCAGTACCAAACGCAATCTTGACGCCCGCCTTATATGACTTTTCGAAGTTAGCTAACATATCAGCGCCAACACGGATCGCTTTCGCTTTGATAGGTTTAGACATAAAATCAGATGTTTCAGCCATATCTACAACCGTCGCACCAGCCAATAATGTGGGCACTAAATACGCACCAGTTTGCTTAAATAGTTTGATGGTTTCGTCGTCTGCATAACTACCATGCTCGATACTGTCGACACCTGCACGCAATGCGGCATTAATCCCTGCAGTTGCATGGGCATGACTGGCTACTTTTCGGCCAAGATCATGTGCTGTTTGCACAATCTCTTTTAGCTCTAAATCAGTCATTTGTTGACCCGTACCCGTATTGGTATCCGATAATACTCCACCAGTTGACGCGACTTTAATCGCATCGGCACCGTATTTAATTGCGTGCCTGGTCATTTTTCGACACTCATAAGGTCCATCACAAAGCGTTTTAGGAGACTTCATTGCTAATAAATCTGGCGCCATTCCATCTGCATCTAAATGTCCTCCTGTGATAGAAATACCTGCAGCTGCAATAATTCGAGGCCCTTCTATCCAGCCCTTTTCAACACCATCTCGTAAAGCGTACATTTGCTCTGATTCACTCAGTAAATCACGCACTGTTGTAAAGCCAGCTAACAACGTTGTTTTGGCGTAATGAACACTTTTCATTGCGATATCAGCATCAGATAACTTTACTGTATCTTTCGTGTTATCTGGACCAAGTTCCATTTGTAAATGCACGTGCATGTCCATTAAACCTGGCATAACGAAACTGTTTGATAAATCGATTAACTTAGCGTCTTTTGCAATCGACTTAGCTGGAATAAAGCCTTTCCTGACATCAAGGATTTTACCATCTTTAACCACAATAGTTTGCTGAGTTAATGGCGACTTCCCTGGTATGGCAAGTAGCTCACCTGCATGAATAACTTGAGTAGCTGCGAATGCTGATTGAGCCATAACGCCGCTTAATAACAAGGATACTAGGCTAACAGAACTGCGAATAATAGTAGGTTTAAATGAGTGTTTATGATGATTTATCAGGGAATGAGTAAACATGAGTAGCGTCTTTTATAAGTTATTTATACGGGTAATATACCTAACAAAACACAAATGTAAACTAGGATTCACATCCCTTTAATATTATTTCTTAATATGCTAATTTACAGTAAAGACTAAATTTATTCGTCAAATCAGTATATAAAGGCTTATACAAAAGCTAAAGATTCATACTTCTCCAATGCTTATTTTACTCGTCAAGGAATACACATGAACAAAGGCATATATCTGGTGTTAATGCTGACGCCTATGGCCGTTGCTATTAGCTCAAGAATGGCAATTGCGGAAACTCAATCAGCGGTTACGCAAGCTAGCCCCGACAATACATTGCAACTTGAGGATATTTTTACCCTCGAATATGCCTCAAATCTTGAAATCAATAACGACGGAGATGAGGTATATTTTGTTCGAAACTACATGGATATTCAAAGTGATAAAAAGCTCGGCAATATCTGGAAGGTGGACAACAAAAAGCGTTTAACCCCTGTAACTAATGGCTTGCATGTGGACTTTTCTCCAACTTTATCACCCGATAACAGCAAGCTTGCTTATGTATCAACCGCGAGTGGTTCACCTCAAATACATATTAAATGGTTAGAAAGCGGTGATGTAGGCCAAATGAGCCATTTTAGTCATGCGCCCAGTAACCTTACTTGGTCACCTGATGGCACAAAAATAGCCTTTACTCGTTTTGTTCCAAGTAAACCAAAGTCAGTTGTATCTTTACCCGGTAAACCACATAACGCTAAGTGGGCTAAACCAGCAGTTTATATTGATGATATGTACTACCGTTTTGACGGTGCTGGTTTTACGAAACCTGGTCATAGCCATATTTTTGTCATGTCTGCTGATGGTGGCTCTGCTCGACAAATTACCCAAGGTCAATTTGATCATCGCAGCAACCTCAGTTGGACAAAAGACGGCAAACAGATAATTTATGCAACGAACACCCGTGAAGATAAAGAATTAGAATGGACTGATAGCAATATATTTAGTGTTGATGTCCAGACTCAAAAAGTTAGCCAACTCACTGACCGACTTGGGCCTGACAATGCACCTCATGTATCACCTAACGGTAATTACATTGCTTATTTAGGCTACGATCAACATCATATGAATTATGAGAACACTTTATTGTATGTCATGGATATTGATGGCAGCAATAAACGTGCAATCACGACTGATTTAGATCGCTCAATCAATAGCATCCAATGGGCTGACAATAGTAAAGCTGTGTATATGAGCTATCACGATAAAGGTGAAACTTATGTCGCTTATCAACCATTAAATGGTAAACGTAAGATAGTAGCTAAGAACCTCGGAGGCCTTGCATTTGGCCGACCTTATACAGGCAGTGATTTTGATGTAGCAGAGAATGGTACTATTGCTTTCACTTACTCTGATCCACAGCGCCCAGCAGATATTGCAATCACTCGAAAAGGCAAAACTCAACAGTTAACAGATCTCAATAGTGATGCTCTCGATTACAAAACATTAGCCGATATAAAAGAAATCAACGTCAAGTCGTCTTATGATGATCGTAATATTCAAGCATGGATTGCCTACCCACCTGGTTACAAAGCCGCAAAAGAGGCTGGCAAACAGTTTCCATTGATTTTAGAAATTCACGGTGGCCCAGTCACAAATTACGGTCCTCATTTTTCAGCAGAAGTGCAATTAATGGCAGCGAGCGGATATGTTGTTGTTTATGCAAACCCTCGAGGAAGTGATAGTTACGGTAAGGAGTTTGCCCAAACTATACATAACAACTACCCAAGCCAAGATTATGATGACTTAATGTCTGTGGTAGACGGTGTCATCGCCCAAGAGGCAATTAATAAGGACGCGCTATTTGTCACCGGTGGCTCGGGCGGAGGCGTATTAACAGCATGGATCATTGGTCACACCGATAGATTTAAAGCTGCTGTTGTCGCTAAGCCTGTCATTAACTGGTACAGCTTCGCATTAACAACAGATATTTATCCATTTGTTATCAAAAACTGGTTTAAAAAAATGCCATGGGAAGATACAGCTCACTACATGAAACTTTCACCAATAAGCTATGTAGGAAACGTTACAACTCCAACTATGCTATTAACTGGTGATGCGGATCAGCGAACGCCTATAGCAGAAACAGAGCAATACTACCAAGCACTAAAACTTCGCAATATCGATACAGCAATGGTTAGAATTCCAGATGCGCCACATGGGATTTATAAACGCCCAAGTAACTTAATGTCTAAAGTCGCTCATATTCTTTGGTGGTTCGAGAAATACCAATAGCTAAAAAAATATTATGCCCTTTCTAAGCCAGAGCCATGCTCTGGCTTTTTCATTAAAGTGTGTGAGGTTCTTATTAGAACTTCCTATCAATAGGTTACTCATTCATCGCTATTGGCTTTCTGAATATAGCAAAGAGAAAGGAATATGAAGCTACATTGATTACGCTACAACCCTATTGCTAAAACTTCAAAATAAAGAAAGCAAAAAGCCCGCTATAAAATAGCGAGCTTCTCTAAATATGGCGGAGAGATAGGGATTTGAACCCTATATCGATTGCGCTACAAACCATTTCGATAAAAGTTTGAATCCAAACACAAAAAAGCCCGCTATTACTAGCGGGCTCTTTCGATAAATATGGCGGAGAGATAAGGTTTTAACCCTACATCGATTACGCTACAAACCCATTGCCAGTATTTCAAAATAAAGAAAGCAAAAAGCCCGTTACTTTGCAGTAACGGGCTTTTCTAAATATGGCGGAGAGATAGGGATTTGAACCCTAGATGGGCTACAAACCCATGCCGGTTTTCAAGACCGGTGCATTCGA
>NZ_LKTL01000013.1:0-145781 GCF_001401775.1 Shewanella sp. P1-14-1
GGAAGAATCTACATCCTGTTTGTTACATATTGCTATGAACACTCATCACTTACGTGATACAGAAAATATTGATAATAATTTTGATTGCTGCATTCTTTACGAGAAAGAGTGAGCAATTTCGATTAACTCAACACCTGTGAGTGTCCACACAGATTACTTGATAAATTGTTAAAGAGCGGACTCGGTAACTAGCGTTTGACGCCTTGTTCCGTGTCAGTGGTTGCGCATTATAGGGAAATCATTTTATCCCGCAAGTGCTTTTCTTAATTAATTTATAAAAAAACGCTCAAAAGCACACTTTTTAAACGTTTCGAGCTAAAATCCATCAAAAAAGCTCGTTACAGCACCTTTCATGGCAATTTTATCGTTAACTAAGAGATGTTTTATTACGACTTTAAGAAAGCTGGTACATCGGCAATGCTGTCTACTACTCCATCGGCAAGCTCAATACCCGCTTCATCAACGACTTTACCACTTCTCACTAATATAGCTGTGTTAATGCCCGCTGCTTTTGCAGCTCTCATATCATCAGCTTTATCACCCACCATAATTGAATTAGCCATATCAATTTTTAAAAACTTTGCTGCATCAAGCATCATTCCCGGTTTAGGTTTTCGGCAATCACAATCTTGCTTATATTCCCCGAGTCCTTTTTCTGGATGATGCGGACAATAGTAGATGCCATCTAATTCAACACCTTTATCTGCAAAGTTCCAATCCATCCATTCGGTTAAATGGTGAAAGTCATCCTCTGAGTACATTCCACGAGCAATACCAGACTGATTAGTCACCACCACGATTTTATAACCAATTTTCTTGAATGCCAGGCAGGCTTCAAATACGCCTTCGATATATTCAAAGTCATCAACAAGGTGTACATAACCTTTATCAATATTAATGACTCCGTCACGATCTAAGAACACGGCTTTATTCACGGTACTATTACTCCTAAATTCTTTATTATTCTGATTATCCCATTACTGGAAAAATTATGCACTTGTATTATAAAAGGAAGATTTTTTAAGGTTGTACTTTATAAAGCGTTCAGTAAAGGTTACCCTTCCGTAGATATTTTGTGGCATTTATTAAGAAGTAATGAGTCAAATAACACCAATAATTCATAAAACACGAACTCAAGCAGTGGTAGAAGTCTTGCGTGAGCGCATATTATCTGGCTTTATCAAAGCAGGTGAGCCACTTAGACAATCAGCTATAGCTGAGCAGCTTAATGTTAGTCGAATTCCTGTGCGAGAAGCGCTTGTTCAACTAGAAGCTGAAGGATTAGTTAAATTCGAAGCACACAAAGGTGCAACAGCCACTGAACTTTCTGTTGAACAAGTCACAGAATTATTTGAATTAAGGGCTATGATTGAAACAGATCTTCTCGCAAAAGCCATTCCCAACTTGCAAGATGAAAATTTCGAACAAGCTGATCAAGTGCTGTCTCAATTAGAGACTGCATTAAAGGAAAAAGACTCTGTGGCCACATGGAGCGAACTCAATACTCAGTTTCATACCTGTTTATACGAAGCCGCTAACAAACCGCATACACTTGAAGTCGTTCATGGACTGAACAATAGCTGCGATCGCTATATACGCTTACAGCTATTATTAACAGGCGGAATTCCAACAGCAGAACGCGAGCATCGCGAACTGTTTGAGTTGTGCAAAAACAAAGATATCGATAAAGCGACCCAACTTTTACGCCAGCACATTTTAGGTGCAGCAAAGGCAATTAAGAAGCTAGTGATTCAACAAATAGACTAACTATTGCCTCTACGTCGTTTATCAAAAGATTAATTTAAAATTTATTTGAGAGAAAACCACATGCAGTATGCTCATATTACCGGTTGGGGAAAATGCGTCCCACCAGCAAAACTGACTAATGACGACTTAGCCACCTTCATGGATACTTCTGATGAGTGGATTAAGACACGTACTGGGATCAGCGAACGACATATTTCTCACGTTAACACATCTGAGTTAGCGACTGTTGCAGCGAAAAATGCACTCGCTGCTGCAGGTATTGACGGTAGTGAACTGGATTTAATGATACTTGCAACAGCAAGCCCAGACACCTTGATTCCTAATATTGCTTCTACTGTTCAAGCTAATGTAGGGGCAACATGCGGCGCTTTTGATATTAACGCTGCTTGTAGTGGTTTCTTATATGCCCTTGGTATGGGCAGCTCTATGATAAAAAGTGGCCAGAACAAGAAAGTGCTTGTTATTGGCGCAGAGCGATTATCTTTTTATCTAGATTGGTCACGACGTGAAACCGCCGTATTATTTGGCGATGGTGCAGGCGCTGTTGTTATTGAAGCTAGTAATGAACCAGGTGGTGTTTTAGGTTACGAGCTTAATAATGATCCTGCTGCACGTGATATCTTATCATCAGGTTTCGGCACCCAGATGGACCGATTTGATTCTGCATCTCTGGATTTCTTTATTAACCTAAACGGACAAGAAGTCTTTAAACGCGCGATTCATGGTATGGGTGGGTTAAGCACTAAGGTCTTAGCTAATTGCGACATGACAAAAGAAGACGTTGATTTGGTGATTCCACATCAAGCAAACGAGCGTATTATTGATACTTTAATCAGTCGAATGAAGATCCCTAAAGAAAAAGCCTTCGTCAACATTGCGAAATACGGCAACACGTCTGCAGCGACTATTCCTATTGCGATTTGTGATGCATTAGAACAAGGCCGCATTAATTCAGGACAAACTATTTTATCATGTGCATTTGGCGCAGGATTAACATCAGCGGCTCTATTATTAAAATGGGGTGAGCGAACAACTCCGATTAATGCACCTACTGCGGAGCTACCTCCGTGTGAAGTTTCTGCACTTGACTTAATTAAACCTGCAGTAGAGTTTTTTACTAAGCGTTAAGCATTTTTAACCTTTAAGTATTTAACCAAACTCATTACTAAAAAAACCAGCAAAGTGCTGGTTTTTTTTTATTTTAATCATCACAAATAACTACAGTTAAATTGATATGAACTCCGATACGGTAAGTTTTTGACTATCACCAATGGAATTCACTTGAGCAATAAAAAGCTCTGCACACGCAATTGCGTCAACCAATGCTGCATGACCTGAATAAGTAGGTAAACCATATCGCTGCCTGCAAGCATCTAAACGTAAGCTTCCCTCTTTTAATACATCATGCTGACGAAGTAGCCGCTGTTTTTCAGTCGCTAAAGTATCGATAAAGGGTAACCGAATTTGCCTGTTATACACTTTAGCCAAATGAGATTGTATAAAGCTAATGTCCATTGGTGCATGATGAGCTACAAGAATATGTCCCTGAGTACGGTCAATAAACCATTCCATCGCATCAATTAGCGAGGCTCCTTCAGACACATGCTGATCGACAATGCCATGTACTGTTGCACTTTGCCCTACACTCCCATCAATATTAACCATGCACTGCTGAGCTTTTGTTAAAGGGATTGAACATGGGATTGTATCTAATTCAATAGGCACAATGCCGATACTGATTATTTCATCTTTTAACGGGTCAAGCCCCGTCATTTCGAGATCAACGGCCATCAATCTCGATGTGGAAAGTGGTTTGTTTATCACATTTAAATACGCTTTTTGATAGTCATAAAGCTTATCTTTATGGCCAAACATTTCATAATGTAAACGTGCTTTAAGCCAGAGTTCATTCACAGGTTAAAAACTCCGCATAAATTTCATTCTAAGACCTGATTGAGCATCGTGAACGACTTTAAAGGCATCACGTAACTGATGACGCATTAGTGATGACATTTGTTGTGGTTTTAAATAGTTAGTAACGTTTTGTTGGCTTGTATATTGCTCTCCTTGATTTGAAAGACGCATATGAGCTATAAATTCAAGCGCATCGGCGAGGTTGAGTGCATCCTTACGGTTTATGATATTGGCATCCATTAATGCACGAATTCGTTTTGGTGTATTCACTTCGGCAATACCCGCACTTAGTGCATAGACTCTGGCAATATCATTGATTAATGCGACGCCTTTGTGCTTTAAATCCATTCCTTTCACTTCACTGCCATCACGCTCAAGCACAAACTTTCTAAAAAAACCTAATGGCGGCGATTCCACTAATGAATTACCTGCCATTCCAGCAAGAAAGATATCGTTATCTTTAGTGCGTTCAAGTACATGACTTTGCAATTGATCAAACAAGCTTTGTGGACCATATACGGCACGCATATCAAAAAAGATACTGGCATGCATTAACGCTTTAGGCTCAGGAGAATTTAACCAGCTTTCAAAATGTTTTTGCCATTTATCAAGAGGTAAACGCCATTTAGGGTTTTGCGCCATAATATCCCCGGGGCAATAAACATAACCACATTTATCAAGCCCTTCACAAACCGCATGGGTTAGCGCATTAAAATAACCTTTAGCATGTTCATCAGGTTCATGAGCAAGTAACAATCCATTATCTTGATCAGAACAAGCAGCTTGATCTTGTCTTCCTTGAGAGCCAAATGCTAACCAACAAAAAGCCATCGGCGCAGCCCCTAGAATTTGCTGATTTAACACAATTAGCCTACGAGTTAACGCATCGGTGACTGAAGTTAGCACCCGACCAACTTCTTCAGCTCGCGCATCGGCACTTATGAGGTTTTGCAGTAAAACAGGGATCTGTTTACTGACCTGAATTAAACTAGCAATGTCATGTTGCCGCTCAATTTCACCTATTAGTAAAAGAGGTTGCGAACTTTGACCACGTAATATATCTGTACTGGTCAAAATACCGACAGGTTTAGTAACTTCATCATCGTTCACTTCATTCGTCATTATCGGCAAATGGTGTATACCGTGCTCACTCATCAATAGCATGGCTTCGAATACGAGATCGTTTTCAAACAATACTTTGGGATTTGCAGTCATTGCTTGATGCACTGCTAATGTACCGTCAAACCCCTCAGCTAAAACCCGATTTCGCAGGTCTCTATCAGTTAATATCCCGATTAGTTTGCCGTTATCTATCACAAGTACCGACGATACCCTAGCGACACGCATTTTTTTTGCAGCTTCACTTACACTAGCATAAGCATTAATCGTTAGGGGATCAGACGACATCAAGCTGTTAATCCGACTCGTCGTTGTTAAATCCTTTGCCTTAAAACGAGCTTGATGGCGTAACCTTTTAGCAAAAGCACGATTAAAAAAGCGATCAAACTCTCGGCTTTCTTTTCGTAAGTAATTAAAGGTTTCAGGGTTTAAGTGATAAACCAGGCTATCTTCGAGAATTTGCACCTGATTACTGACTTTCTCACCCGATAACAAAGATGGAAAACCAAAATAATCCCCTTCTCCAAGTCTATCTAACAACTCACCTTCTTGATCCCGTACTTCAAAGGAACCTGAACGAACAATGTATAGCTGTGGATGCGACTCATCTAACGGGACCGTTCCGCTAGCTTTGCTGTAATAGCCAATAGAGAGTTGCTGACAACATCGAGCTAAGTCTGATGAAGATAAAGAATCAAATGGAATTAACCCACTGATAAATTGCGTGATCGGTTGAAGTTCACTTGCGTCTTTCATAACACTCCATCATTTTCTCACCTCGATGAATTCACTATATGAAAAACCACTGCATGACACTATTCGACCTATGGCCAGTAACTTGATGTAAAATAATGTTTGGTTAAAAACAAAAAGAGCGCCGAAGCGCTCTTTACCGTTCAAGTTCATCTTGTTAGTGATCTTGAGCGCCACCAGCTCCTTTAGGGAAGCGAATAGACTCAACCATCTCAACAACATCTTGTGGTACATCTTTAGTCACTTTACTAACAGCGAATGCGACACCAAAGTTAATGAACATACCTACCATACCGAATCCTTCAGGTGAAATACCTAAGAACCAGTTATCGCTGACGTTAGCTGCAGGGTTCACGAATTTGAAGTAAACGATATAACCAGCAGTAAACAGTAGACCCGTTAACATACCAGCAATTGCCCCTTCCTTATTCACAGTCTTAGAGAAGATACCCATAATAATTGCTGGGAATAATGACGATGCAGCAAGACCGAACGCAATCGCAACAACCGCAGCCACAAAGCCTGGAGGATTAATCCCGAAGTAACCCGCCATGACAACACCTAACGCTGCGGCAATTCGGGCATACTTAAGCTCCTCTTTATCAGAAATATTGGGCATTAAGTTTTTCTTCAATAAGTCATGAGAAACAGACGTTGAAATTACCAATAGTAACCCAGCCGATGTAGAGAGTGCCGCCGCTAAGCCACCAGCTGCGACTAATGCAATCACCCATGCTGGAAGTGAAGCAATTTCAGGCGTAGCAAGTACCATGATATCGCGGTCAATCTTCATTTCATTGGTATCGCCTTTAGAATAATAAATGTTGCCATCGTTATTTTTATCATCCCAAGTAATTAAGCCTGTTTTTTCCCAGTTTTTAATCCAGTTAGGTGCACTTTCATATGACACACCTGTAGATTCTGGACCATTGATTGTTTCAATCATATTTACACGTGAGAAAGCAGCAAGTGCAGGAATTGTTGTATACATAATCGCGATAAATACAAGCGCCCAACCAGCAGATAAACGTGCATCTTTTACTTTAGGTACAGTGAAGAAGCGCACGATTACATGCGGTAAACCCGCAGTACCAAACATTAATGCGCCCGTAATAAAGAACACATCAATCATGCTCTTTGAGCCTTCCGTATATTGGGAGAAACCGAGCTCCGCAGATAAACCATCGAGCTTATCTAAGAGGTAAACCCCAGTCCCATTACCAGCAGCATCAACAAGCTCAGCACCAAAACCGATTTGAGGTAAAATATGGCCTGTCATCATCACTGAGATGAAAATGGCTGGTACCATGAAAGCAAAAATAAGCACACAATACTGTGCAACTTGAGTGTAAGTAATCCCTTTCATACCACCAAGTACAGCGTAAAAGAACACCACTGCCATACCGATATAAACACCCGTTTCTACTTCAACTTCTAAGAAGCGGGAGAATACAACACCCACACCACGCATTTGACCTGCTATATAAGTAAAACAGATGAAAATGGCGCAAACGACCGCAACGGTTCGTGCAGCTTGTGAGTAATAACGGTCACCAATAAAATCTGGTACGGTAAATTTACCAAACTTACGTAGGTAAGGAGCCATACACAGCGCTAGCAGAACATAGCCTCCCGTCCAACCCATTAAGTAAACTGAACCATCATAACCAGTAAACGACACGATACCTGCCAGCGAGATAAATGATGCCGCTGACATCCAATCGGCAGCAGTTGCCATGCCATTCATTACAGGTGGAACCCCACCACCAGCAACATAGAACTCTTTAGTAGAACCAGCACGAGACCAAATGGCGATACCGATATATAGGGCAAATGTGACCCCAACAATGAGATAAGTTAACGTTTGAACATCCATGATTTATTCCTTAGTCTTCGTGTACGTTATATTTTTTATCTAAAGCATTCGCTTTCGCTACATACACAAAAATCAGTGCAACAAACACATACATGGCACCTTGTTGTGCAAACCAAAAACCTAATTTAAAGCCCATAAAGGTAATTTCGTTCAAAACATCTACGAGTAAAATACCGCAACCAAAAGACACGAATGCCCAAATTGCGAGTAACCCCAATACTAAGCGTAAATTTTCACGCCAATACCCCGTTGCCTTGTCTTCATTTTCAAAAGCCATTGTGACTCCCCTGTCTTAATTATTTTTAAAGTCGTTAGTTAATCTAGCAACTAAAAATGTGACGACAATCACGACCTTAGTCTAAAGGTGAACAAAATCAAAAAAGGAAACTAACAACAAATAACCACAAAAACAGCAACTTACAACGTAACGTTTTAAATAAATGGTATACAAGAGAGTTATCTGAGTTAGACCAAGGTCGAATTAAAAATTGAAGAAAAGAGCTTGTGGGTATGCATATGAAGATAGAGAAACGGTGTAATTAGCAGTTTGTCGTGCGTACATAATCATGAGAGTGACTCTCTGTCACTCTCATAGTCATAGTCATAGTCATAATGAAGGGTGTAACCCTATCATTGGCATTAAGATATAACCGACATCCCTCTGCATTCAAAGCCTTCAATCAACCAGCGCCGCTTCATACAATTAAAACAGCTTCTAGGCACATCATCGATCATTTCATCTTCATCATCTTCCATAAAGTGATTGCAATGAAAAGCCGCTTGTTGCGCCATATCCGTGGCTTCATTTGTAAAACGAAACAACCAACGACCTTGGTCTAAATAAAACCAATTGGTGACCATAACTGACTCTTTATTAACCATTTATATTCGCTTATTAATATTTTTTTAATTGCTGTTTTAAGGCGTTACGCCAATGAAACTCACCAGTCGTTTCATCTTGATGCTGGTACACCAATAACGCGAACTTATGATTGTGCATGACAGCTTTAATTTTACCGCTGACATCAATAAGCTCATCTTCATTGAGTAAAAAACCGTTTAACTCTATTACCGCATCTAAGCCAGTTAACTGCTTAATTTCTCTTACGCTTATGGTTAATTCAGAATGCGCGTCTTTTAGACCGACTTTAAGCTGGCCTTTCACACGTCCATCGTGTCCAGATAAACGTAAGCCCATACCCGCTATCGCACCAATAATTCCCTGACCCGTTCCGCCATGTTCAGATAAATCGACTCCAATTTCAGCTGCTAATTCATAAGCATCTTTCTTGGTTTTTACCAAGCGCTTTGCATCTTGGCCAAATGAAATCAATTGCTGAATGTCATCAGCCGTTAATAAATCTTTATCAGCTATCGCTAGACCTGGATCAGCTGCTGATGCACACTCAGTGGCCAAATGTGCAATACAGATATCTTTGATTTCAGCTAATGCTAAGCCAGAGGTGACTTCAAAGCACATGGCACTATTATGCGATGTATACGGAATGTCTGGGTGTACAAATAATTGATGCCTTGTTACCCAAGTGGGTGAGTGAACGAGACTCAAACCATCCGAATCGTTATTGAAACTTGCCTTTGAAAGCAATAGCTGCAGAATTTCCTCTGCAATCTCACCAGTCCCTTTTGTGCCAATATCATCAGTATCATCAATACAAATTAACCAGGTTCTAAGCATTGTTATGACATCCTATTTCTTGTGATTAAATCATGGGCATCCAATCGATTAATAATGATTGGGACGAGTAAGGCACCAGCTATTGCAAACAAACCACCTTTAAAGCTGCTTACCCCAAACTGCACAAGTGCAACTTGCGGATCCATTCCCACTAGCAGGTTTTGTATCCAAGATTTGCTTGCCCAAGCGATACTGCCAATAACAGCCAATAAAATGCAGCGCCAACGTAAACTAAATAAATTAGCGATAAATATGAGCGCTACATCCATCGCAAAAGCCGGTAATGCAAACTTAAGCAATATAAATGGTCCGCCTTTCCCGACGCCTAAGATCATGGCTAACAGGCCAGCTAACAGTCCGCATAACGTCATGCTGCCAATTTTATTCGTAGCGCCGTAGCAGACTAAATAAAATAAGCTCATTAAAAACATCGAGTGTCCTGTTAAACCTAGTTTCATTCGCATCATGCTTTTAATCGCCACCAACAAGGTGGCGCAAAATCCGATGAACAATGCATTTTGAAGTGTGAAGCCTTGCTTCATTAATGATTCTCCTAAATTAGACGTTAAATAAATGGCCAATGGGAATGATGCCTTTGCCTATCGAAATGCCTTTGCTGTGCAGACTTGGCGATATGTTTTGATAGGCTTAGCAGTTGAATTAGCAAAGGAAATAACACGCAGCGAATAAGCTCGACCCAATTTAAAGGGTTAATCAACTGTTTAGGCGTTATTCGGGCACCACGTAGACATTGGATATGATAAATATCTCGTACTTCTTGAGTGATATAAGGTAATAGTTTGATGGAAGTGGTAATAACGAACGCCCACTTACTTGGTAAAATAAAGCACAATACTTGGCTCATATGGTGTGACGTTTGAGTACTCGCAAGCCACCAACTCGGTAACATCACTAACATAATTCTAAGCACGACAATCAATGCTTCAATGACTTTATCGCTGCCATAAAATAAAACATATAAACCGACAGTAATGACCAACTGAATAGCAAATAGTTTAAGTAATGGGCTTAATCGCGCTTTGTAAAAACGAGCATGAATAAGTAAAGCAATATTAATGAGCAAAATGTAGCTAAGCTGCGAAGTCGTCACTAAAAACGCACTGCTTGATAAGACAATACTAAACACCATGGCAAGCGCACACAGGCATTTGGCTTTAAAGGATTGTCGAAGCATTTTTGAATACTCGCACCCTTTATTAGCCTGATTATCATTGCTTGAAGCCAGCTTATGACTCTTCATCATGTGATTTACACTACAACCTTGAAGTCGTTTTTTAGTCATAGGTTAACCTCACACATATCGGCTAAGGCAGGTTGCCGGCCTGAAGCTTGTCCCTTTTGAAAATCCTGCCCTTGCTGAGAGTCCTGCCCTTGCTGAGAGAGCTGCTCGAGCTGAGAATGCGGCTCGTTATGAAAGTACCGCTCGCGCTGAAAGCACTGGGTTAATTTCCCATCAGCAATCTGCCAGACTTTACTTAAGCGCGTTTTCATTATTGGCCTATGACTTGTTATAAGAATAGCTCCACCTTGCAAACAAAAGTCTGTCAATGCATCAATCACATAAGAAAAATACTGACTATCTAAACCCGCAAAAGGGTCATCAAGTAATAACACTTTAGGCTTTAAACAAAGTACTGAGGCTAAGGCAACTAAATGTTGTTGACCGTATGACAGCTTATGCGGGGATTGAGCCGCCAAATGACTGATATTGAGCTGAGTTAATATTTCACTCGCACGTGACACTGGTAAACCAAATCGCTTTAAACTAAATTCAACCTCTTGTTGCACAGACACTTCAAATAACTGTCTAGATGGACGCTGCATCAAAAAGCCCAGGTCCTGTCCAAAAGTACCAAGTTTAACCGGCTTGCCTAACATCAAAATCGCGTGCTGATTTTTATCATCAATACCGACAATTTGATTCAACAAGCTTGTTTTTCCGCAGCCATTTTCTCCAAACAGCCCAACCATTTCACCAGCGTAAAGCTGCAACTCTTGGCTAAGTTCAATCAATGGCGGCTTATCAGTAAATTGAACCGTCAAGGGTGATATAGCTAACCTGATGTCAGTTTGTGCAGATACCGTTATAGCTTGAACAGCTGGCATATTTAACCGCCAAAGTTCAGTATTTTCTCTCAGTTGTGGCTTGTTAGCTAAATGCGTTAAAGGGCAAGTTTCTGCTTTCTGAATGGGCGCTTTATCCTGTTTATGCAGCACGCCGTTTTTTAATAGCCAATGTGTATTGATAACTTGGGAGAATGCCGCAGAATGGTGCTCTGTCATCACGACACTTACCCCCGAATCCACAAGCTGTTTTAGAGCCTCATTTAACTCAACAACACCAGCATCATCCAATTGTGCCCATGGTTCATCAATAAAAATCACATTGGGACGAAGCACAAGCTGCGCAGCTAACATCAGCCGATATTTTTGTCCAAGCGACAAATTACTCACTTGCGTATCTAATGGTAAATCGAGTCCTACTTGCTGTAATGCTTGCAAAACAAGTTGCAGCATCTCAGGTGCAGGAAAGGCTAAGTTTTCTAAACCAAAGGCAACTTCTGCACCCACAGTTTCTCGAATAAGCTGTATATGGGGATCTTGCATAACGAGGCCTAAACGAAGGCCATCGCTATGTAATATCTCACCTTTAAAATCAAATTCACTTGGCATTGCCATCAGCTGTAGCAAGGAGGACTTACCTGCGCCAGTCTCACCACAAATACAGTGGCACTCGCCCGCTATCACGGTAAAGTTCAATTTCTTAAAAAGCGCTACAGATGATGACTGATGTCGAAAACTAACTTCATGCAATGCCAATAATGTCATTGGTTACAACTGCCAATTAATACCAACAAAGATCTGTCTGCCTGCTTGAGGCAATGCTTCACTTTGATAGTAGTTTTCATCCAGTAAATTTGTCGCTCGAATATAGGCTTCTAAATGATCCACCATCAATGGCTGCACAATATTGATATCAACTAATGTGTAGTTATCCACTTCATTTCTAACTGAGATTGTTTCACCTGAAATTTTCTCGCTGGTGTAATAAATTTGATCGGCAATATATTCAACGTTCAGGTTTACACTCATACCGAAATCGAATTGATAAAGGCCTTGGAATCTAAACTGATGTTTTGGTCGATACTCTAATTCGTTCATAAGATCATTATCAGAATCTTCAGCATCTAAATAGCTGTAAGAGACTGTCAAATCTAAGTCATCGAAGTATTCGTTTCTTACAGAAAAATCGACCCCTTTAAACGCGTAGTTACTGATATTTTGATAAACACCGTCATTGTCTTTGGCAATGTAGTTTTCAGCGTCAGTGTAATAGCCGGTAATATCTAAGCTGGTGTTATAAGCTAACCCTTGATTCAGACCTAACTCAACATGTGATGATTCCTCAGGCTCTAGCTCACTGTTACCTGATGATTGCGCATAGAGGTTTCTTAATGATGGAAAACGCACTTTACGAGCAATACCTGCATGCAGTTTACTGTCCTCAGTCACTCGCCAAAAACTAGAAAGTTGCGCCGAGTAATTAGTATCGTCAGCATCATCACGCTCTTGACTGTGCGCCGCACCGCCGATAGTGACGCCGTACTTACCGTCATTCTGGTACTGATATTCGACGGCAAGCGTATTTAACCAGCCATCCTTATTAAAATCATCACTTGAACCTGAACCATCGCCACTTCCAGAACCTGAACCACTGCCACTGCCACTGCCACTGCCACTGCCACTGCCACTGCCAAGAATAGAGGCGCTACTTGTATTAGCCTCATAATTAACGGATTCCCAACTTTGCTTTTCGCTAATAATTGACCCTGTTAATAAACCCGCTGTATCAAAATCAGCAATCAGCTGTAAGTTCCCGCCCTGCACCGTTGATATGCCAGCTTGCGTAGAATCGATATCGCTGTAATCGCTACTGGTATAGACAGTTTCAAATACCTGACTTTCGTTATGGTAGCCATAGCCTCGTAACGCGAGACGATCAGAAAACTTATGTGCAAAGCCTAACTGAACAATGGTGCTTTCAAAATCATCAACTCGTTCAAACTTAGATTTACTGGTTCCTGTGCCATCCGTGCTTGGTTTACCCCAATTGCCAGACTTATAGTTTACATTTGCGCTCAACATCGTTTCATCAGAAACAAAGTAGCTTCCTTGGGCATAAAAGTTATCGACAGTCTTATCAGCATTTAAACGTGTATCACCACTTTGCTCATCCGTATCTTCAAAATCTGATGACATCGGGAATCCATCAGTTTGCTGGCGGTTATAACTAGCAAAACCTTGCCACTTTTCACCGCTACCGGCTAAGTTCACATTGCCATTTATTGTGTCATTTTCTGCGAACTCAAGGTTACCGGATACACTTGGAGCGCTATCCCCTTGTCGAGTGATAATGTTGATCACACCACCCGCACCACCTGGTCCGTAAAGCACAGACGTTGGGCCAACTGAGACTTCAACTGACTCAATTTGTGAAGCTGGTATGACACTTGGATCAAACTGACCGTCTTCAGCATCATTGGCAGGAACACCATTAATTAAGTAAATAACATGGCGCGCTTTAAATCCGCGAATATCGACTCTCGGCGTTCCCTGCCCGCCAACTCGTACGTATATGCCAGGTACATTTGCCAGAATTAAGTCAAGACTTTGTGCGCCTGAGGCTTCTATTTCTTCTCGTGAGATATCCCAGTGAGTCATAGAAGACTGCGCCGCTGTAGGGCCTTCACCTTTTACAACAATCACCTCTTGAATCTTCAGAACGGGATCGCGTTCAATCGTTTCTGCATAGGTATTTAAGCTGGCTAAAATAGCAATGGATAACACTGAATAACGCAATGATTTTTGCGCAGGCTTGCTCATGTTCATTGTGCGACAACATCCTAATTAATAAGTCCTATTTGAGTGCGAGCATTGTTGCGATCGCAATCTAAAAACTCAACTAGGACCCATTAAAACTACAACCAACACGACAAAATCTGACAAATTGGAAATCAAAACCAAAAAAAAGGACAAAATGTCCTTTTAAAGTGCATAAATATCAAACTAGAGGCAAACTTGATGCAATCAGCATTTATGAATTAGTGATGAATTATTGGTTTTCAGTCTTTCGCCCATTCATTTAATTTTCTATCGATGGTTTTGCGAGAGATATTTAAGTGTTCTGCTGCTAATAGCTTATTGCCTTGGTAAATATTCATTACCCGCAAAATATGGGCTTTCTCGATGTGCTTAAGATCCCATTCAATGGGAAAGAAGTGCTGAGTAGATGAAGTAACCTCGCTAATACTTTGCCTATCAGCCTGTTGGCAATCGGTATGAGGGTTTTGCTTAAAGTACTCATTGGGAGGTACATTCATCATCAAACACTGCTCAACCGTATTTTTTAACTCTTGAATATTCCCTGGCCAATCATATTCTGTCAGGGTTTGATAATCAGTAATCCGCCACGCGTTAAAACGTGTGAGTAAATCTTCAGCAACAAAAACGTCAGTTGCAATCAATTGACTCACAAAAAACTTAACGAGTAAGACAATATCCTCAGAACGTTGATTCAAAGGAGGTAAATGAAGGTAGAGACACGCCAATCGATGATAGAGCTCTGATGAAAAAGCCCCTTGTTGAACTCGCCTCAAGAGTGAAGAATGACTCAAACTGACTACTCTCAGCTTTAGAGTAGACAACAAACTAACTGAGTCTAACAATTGCATTAAAGCAATTTGACCAGTAACAGATAGACTATCCACATGTGCCAAAACAAGCTGTACATATCGCCTTGGATTAGAGGTTGCTTTATCACAACCAGCTAAAGCCGTCTTCGTTAGCTGCAACTCATCACGGCAGTCTATAACAACTTGTTGGCAAGGACGGTCTGCCAACTGCAATAATTGATGAGTCGCTAACTTCTTACCGGTACCAACAAGGCCTTCGATCAATATAGGAGAATTAGATACACTGGCACTGAGTATGTTAGCTCTCATCGTTTCTGCAATGCTACTGTCACCAACAAGCTGTGAGTATGACTTAACGGGCTGACATGTTTGCAGGGAAACTTGCTTAGATGACAACCGATAACGCTTACACCAATTCGCAATGATAGATTCTGAGTCACGATACTGAATCGGCTTATTTATAAAATCCTTCGCCCCCTTTCTCATCATGGCTAATATATCGTCAGCCTCAGGCACCCTACTAAGCACAATGAAATGCTCTGGGTAACAATACTTATCATCAGCAGATTGAAGTTCGATGTTATGGGTTACAGCGTCAAATGAAGAATCGTGTATTGGAAAGTCACTGTTATTAATACCTTGATGAATAACATCACTAGCAAGATGTTGACGGTTTAGCATCTGCCAAAATGTTTCGACCAACTTGATATCAATAACAACCAAATCGAAATTGAATCGCCGAAAATTGACTACCGCTAATTCAAGCGTTCTTGCGTGCTGAATCAACCTGAAGTATCGAGATAATATCGGCTCAAGACTTTGCCAAGCACTTAAGTCCGGCTCAATCACCATGACAGCCATATCCAATTGCATTGGGTCAGAAACATGCTCGTTTAATTTAGCCTTATTCATTAACGGTTATCCAAGCGTAAGTCATCAAATATTATCAATTCAATCAGATAATCTGGATAAATATGATCTCAAAGCGCTCATTAATTACAAGTAGGATAAATCCAACATTGCCCACAAAAGTTAACTTTAACTGCTAATGCAGATATGCATCGACGCTCGCAATTATTACACTAACGAATCATTGCCACCTAAGCAGCATCTGGGATTACTATGCCAATTGATTCAAGCATTATCTATATGAGCACTAAGCAAGTCGCTGAATACTTGGACTTAAATGAGAAAAAAGTTTATTCGATGGCCAACCAGCGCATCTTACCTGCAACAAAAGTGACAGGAAAATGGCTATTTCCCAAAGTGTTAATTGATCGTTGGCTTATGGATTCATGCCATAGCGGCATGCTGTCAGATAGAATGCACATCACTGGCAGTGACGATCCTCTACTTTCAATGCTTGTTGCACAGTTAATGTCTGAAGGGGAACATCAAGAAATCATCAGCTATAGCGCAACAGGCTCTAAGTCAGGCTTAACTTTGCTTTCCCGTGGTTATGCTGATGTCTGTAGTATTCACTGGGAAAGCCAACATGGCAGTCGAGACAGTTTATACAACCTATTGAAAAGCTACCCTAATCATCAACAATGGATTTTAGTGAGTGGGTTTGAACGACATCAAGGCTTAATGGTTCGCCAAGAAATGGCATCGCTTTTTGATAATGTAAACCAAGGCACATTGCAGTCTTTAAGATGGGTTTCAAGACAAAAAGGTGCAGGTAGCCAACTTCATTTAGAGCAATGGTTAACGCAGCAGCATATCAATATTAATGAATTACTTTTTACTGCCACAGCAAAGTCGGAACGAGAGCTAGCGGCTTATATAGCCCGTAATAATGCTGATATTGGTTTTGGTTGTCAGGCCGTTGCTGTAGAAAGCGGGTTACATTTTATTCCTCAGCTAACTGAGTCGTTTGACTTTGTCATGTCTCAGAGCATCTTTTTCAGGCGCCAACTGCAAGCGCTATTAACCTTGTTAAATCAACCTCAAACCACCCAGCTAGCTAATTTATTATCGGGTTACCAGTTAACGAAAAGTGGCGAGCTCCTTTGGCGTGGTCAATAAAAAATCAAGAATAAGCTCACTCACGTTTAGTCAAAGCTTATAGAATGATTCATCCTTAATAGATCAAAGGCTTGTACTACCTGAATAAGGCAGGTAATATTTTTTTATAATAATGACAAGGATGATTCATTGAATAAAAAATCCATCAATCCACAACACCTTATTTTAGCACTGGTTCTAGGTGTCATTGGCTTTATCGTCAACTGTTACCCCATTCCTATTTTTGCCAACGTCCAGCTGGTCATGGGTAATACCTTTACGGTTGTATCTGCCGTTATTTTAGGCCCTTGGTATGCCCTATTAACAGCTGTTTTCAGTGCAACAGGCTTAATGGTCACTTGGGGAAGTCCTCATGTTTACTTACTGTTTTGTATCGAAGCGGTATTTATAGGTTTTATTCGCCGTAAAGGGGTTTACCCGCTATACGGCAGTGCCATTTACTGGATACTTATCGGAATGCCACTGACGTATTTATACATGAAAATAGTCAGTGATTTACCAGCAAGCCATATGCCGTTTGCCATCATTAAGCAAAGTATTAATGGTCTAATATATGCCTGTTTAGCTTCTTTAATTATTGTATTGATCCCTAAACTTTGGCAATTTAATGGCCAAGGGACAGCGAAAAAAAGACGTTCGTTCAATGCTCAAGTAACCTACTTTATGACATTGATGATCACCTTATGCTTACTTATCTCAGCCCTTAGTTTTAATTATCTGTTTCTAGAAAAGCAGCAACAGCTATTAAAACAAAACTTAACTGATACGACGCAACATTTAAGCTCTGCAACCGAGCAATACATAGACGATCACAAAAAAGTAATTGAATACGCAGCCAACTTTCTCAGTTTAGCCAATACCACTAACGACGAATGGCAGCCAATGCTGAGTCAACTGCACACAAGTTATCCTAGTTTCATTACCATGTTGATTGCCGATAGCAATGCGCAAGTCAAAGCAGGTAGCCCTGGTGTAATGATGCTGGACGAAAAAAACAATATTAAAAATATGTCGATAAGTGACCGAGATTACTTTATTCAATCCTTCCATAATCGCCAATTATATGTCTCATCCGTATTCAAAGGGCGTGGATTTGGTAGTGACTCAATCATCGCTATCAGTGCGCCGTTTTACCAAAATAATAATCAAGCACAAGTTGCTGGTATCATTGAAGGTTCCTTGAATTTACAGTTTTTCGCTAATATCGATAATCAAAATAGTTATGGTGAAAAAGAGTTGCTGGTACTTATAGATGACAATAAAAAAATCATCTATGCATCCTCAGAACTTGAGCTCAATGAAGAAGATGAATTTACTTACTCTGATGATAAAGGCGCATACCATATTGCGTTAAATACCATCAATATTCGTGATCTTGAATCCACTTCGCCAGAACATGTATTTGTAAAAACACGCCTTAATAATGGTTGGGAGTTATATGTATTAAAGCCCCTCTCACCATTACTTAAAACTGCCGAACAGCAAATGTTAGGCACCTTTTTGATGCTGATTATTTCAATTATTTTCACCTTTATCATTTCAAGAAAGGTGTGCCAATTATTAACAGCGCCACTCGAAATCGTCGCTAACCAATTTGGTAATATCAATAATGATGATTTAAAAAGCCAAGTGCTGGATGAAAACTCGTCTAAAGAAGTATTTAACCTCTACCAGCGGCTCACCAACAGTAAGCGTGAACTGCTAACACATCAGCTAGAACTTGAAGAGACGGTGGCAATCCGAACTGATGAATTAGAGCAAGCCAACAAAAAGCTACTTGCCTTAGTGGATAAAGATCCATTAACGGATCTTAAAAACCGCCGTTATGCTGAAGATAAATTTGATGGCTTATTAGATTTTTGCTTACGTGGTGAACATGCAATTACCATAGCAATTCTTGATTTAGACTTTTTTAAGCAGGTCAACGATACCTATGGACACTTAGCAGGAGATGAATGTTTACGTACCGTCTCAAGTTTACTTAAGCAAGAGTTTAAACGTGATACGGATATTGTAGCTCGCTACGGTGGGGAAGAGTTTTTACTTATTTTACCGATATCAAATGCCCTTAAAATTGAGCATCATTTAAATCAATTCAAACAAAAGTTAGCAGCGCTAGTGATCACTTCTCCAACAGATCAACAGCAGTTTTCTGTGACCACCAGTATCGGCGCAATTACTGCTAATGCCAGCTTTTCAACTGACATTGATGTATGGATTAAAGTGGCCGACGATAATCTATATGCGGCCAAAGAACAAGGTCGAAATAAAGTTATCATTAATGTGATTAATGAGTAAGGCGGTTATACCTATGGGTTTATAACCTCATCCATTTTATTAAGCATATACGGGTAAAATGGATTCCACTTCTGACGTAACATTTCAGCAGCAGGGATCCCAAATAAGCCACGTTCGCCAGTAAAAATAGCTTGGCCAATTTGAATGTGGCTCACCTCTTTCAAAAAATCTGGACCATACAAAGGATCCGCTTTAGGGAAAGGTAAAGCCACGTGAGATAAGGAATATACCCCACGTGGCCATTCAAATGGTAGCGCTTCACTTGTCAAGGATTCAACAGAAGCTAATCTTGTCTCTTTTACAAAATGCTCACGTTCAGTATCATTTTCAATCAAGGTCAGTTGATAACCCATTGGCTCTTGTAACCATAGCTTTGCCATTTCATCCATCGGATCATTAATAATCAACTGATGATTATTAGGATTTCGATTAATATCAAAAATGACTAACTCGTGTTGTTTTGAAGGTAAGTACTGATAAAGGTTATTCACCACTGCATTGGAAGAAACGGTATCATCAGCGAGCGACTGGAAAGTTAAAATCGGTGCTAAAGAGCCTAATTGCTCAGTTGAAAGTGATTCAATAATTTGATGATTTCGCTGAGATAATTGATAAACAACATCACCAGCGTTAACTGCAAAAGAGCTATATTTAAACGGGTCGTACTCAACTGAAATACTGTTCCAAAATAACTTTTCATAACCTAAAAACCGGCCTAGCATTGCTTGCCATTTAGCACCTGCTGCAATGGGTTGTAGCCCTATTGCAGGGGAAAGAAAAATCATACCTTGATAGTGCGTTTCATTGCCTCTGGCAATGGCTTCTAACTCAATGTTTAACGCTAAGGCAGCCCCCGTTGAAAAGCCAACCACGTATAACGGCTTACCATTAAGTTGTTGCTTCATATGCTGCGTCGCCAAATCTACAGCGCTGGCTAAATCAGGCCAAGTAATACCGGTTAATCCTGCGGGAATGGTGCCATGTCCAGGTAGCCTTAACCCCAAAATATGAGCATTTTTCTTAAAGTGTTTAGCAAGATGAGACATTGCATAGGGTGAGTCAGACATACCATGGATCAGTAAAACACCAAACTCAGCATCGGCTTTTTTCCATTCAAACGAGCGATTCCAGTTATAATTCCATCCATTGGGATCAGATAAGCTACCAGTTTCATACCGGTTAATGACAGAAGGCGTTTCTGGCAAGTAACTTTGATAAATTTTATTCTCAATTTCACTGAACAAGTCACTTTCGAGCGACAGATATTCAGCAAAGTTTTTTAATCCCAACTGCTGATGGTATTCGTGTTTGAGTTCAGTTGTGTGCCAGATATCTAACTCAGCTCTGGCATTTAATAACCAAACTAAAATCGCAATAAAAACGATAATACTGCCGATAAAGCCATAAACAGCAAAAAATAGAAGTTGCTTTGTTGAGCCGATCACAATCGCTTTCATTGATCTTTCCTTGAACACTAAGCGCTTTGTAAATCTGTGGCTAAAAGACACATCTCGCTGCTTAATGATATCGTTACACTTATCCGATTCTATAGACTCATGTTTGCCTAAAAGCCTATTCGAGTCTAGAGATTAATCATGATAATCTAGTAAAAATGAGTGAATTAACAGACATTAAAATGACATCAGACCTGTCACCAACCAATAATGAACAAATAAAATTTGGCCATAAAAATGCCAAAATGGCGTTTTATTTACCGACTGCACCTATCATCCCAACAGACACTGAACTCACGCTGCCTGATACCAGTAAGATAATCGAACTTAATGGTAATCATTGGCGTAAAATCTTTACCATAATGGCCAAAATTACCGCCGAGAATAACTCAGCCGATTGCTGGAAAAAACGAAGAGCAGATTTGTTTACGACAAAAAGTGAAGCACATGACTCAACATGTTTAATCATCAATTCAGCAGGTATAGACCCGCATGCAGAAGTGCATATTTTATGTGGCCAGGTGACTTATGAACGATTACAACATTCAATAGAAACGCATATGGGCCTGAATTGGCAAGATGAGTTAACAGAACTGGGTGAAAAACAAAAAGTAATGGCGCATAAGCAAGTCCTTATTGCGCCATATTTAGATTATCGACAGTTTCCTAACCAGCTCATAGAAGCAGTGAGAGACTACCTAAAACAATATTGAACTTATCACTAATCATAGATTGTTGGGATAGGTTGACGCTTGTGTTGCGTGCGCTTGTATATCGCGACCAACTTATCTTCAACATGACTCTCTACGTCTTTCCCTTCTAAAAAGTCATCAATTTGATCGTACGTAAGGCCTAATGCCACTTCATCTTCAAGTTGTGGCTTATCATCTTCTAAATCTGCTGTTGGTGCTTTTTTTACTAATATCTCAGGAGCACCTAAGAAACTTGCAAGCTGTCTGACTTGACGTTTATTAAGACCAAACAATGGCGCTAAATCACACGCGCCATCTCCGAACTTAGTGTAAAAACCAGTAATATTTTCAGCGCTATGATCGGTTCCTACGACTAAACCACCCGTTAATCCTGCAATATGATATTGAGCAATCATGCGCATTCTGGCTTTCACATTTCCTTTAACAAAATCAAGATTATCATTGTTACTTACCGCAATGCCTGCCGCTTCTAAACCAGTCACTGTCGCATTATGTACACCGACAACGCCATCAGCAATATTAACAGTAACTTGTTTAGATGGCTGAATAAACTGACACGCTAATTGAGCCTCATCTTCATCTTTTTGCACTTGGTAAGGCAGGCGAACAGCAATAAATTGATAATTTTGTTCAGGGTTGTCAGCGTTTAAGCTATCTACAGCTAACTGACATAATCTACCTGTAACTGATGAATCAACACCACCACTAATGCCTAGTACCAAACTACGTGTATGTGCTTCAACTAACTTGGTTTTCAAAAATGCGACACGACGTTCGACTTCATAAGCTGGTTCAATCGCCTTAAGTACTTTCATTTCTCTTAAGATTTGTCCCTTCACAACGCTCTCCAATTTCTGTAGTCAATGCTGTTTTATTTACCCGATGGTACTTACAATGAGGTATTTACGCTCTAATTGGTATCCTACTGAATTTTACCACAGGTACCAAGTACTACTTATGCAATTTAAGTGCAATTTACGTAATAAAAAAGGCGAGCATATTACTATGCTCGCCTTTCAATTTATGCTGTAAATTTAACGTTCCCAGTATGACTCTTCAAGACTATCTTCACGCTCTGGTAAGCCACGAGAAAGTCTTGGACTATGTTGTGCCAAAACTTCATAAGCTACACGGTTTGCGTATTTACACACTTGTGAGAATGACGAGTAACACAAACCATCACGTTGATGTTTACTTGAGCCAGGCACATTTGTCTTATGGAAGGTATTAGCAGATAAGTCATGTAATAAGGCCGCTAATGCTCCGTCACCTGCTCCGTTAGTGTTTCTAATCAGTTCTGGCCCACCCATGTATGGTGAAATATGTGCGAAGACTTTAATCGGAGTTTCACAATCTGCTTTTAATTTCGGGCGAGAAAACTCATAGCGGTTAAATTCAGGGATAGCGCCAGGTAATAGAGTATGACTGGTTGCACGCTTTTCTGAATCTTCTGCGTAGCCCGCAGTATATAAACCCAAAGGCCCTGCGGTACAAAGTACCATGTCACACCATTCAAGTGCCGCATCAGCAGCCAATAGTGGGTCGCTAAAGCCTGTTAACGCTTCGCCTTCATCTTCATTCATTGCCAAAATAGTCACATTTTCACGAATAAAGTTTTGCCACCAAGTTGGATCTTCTTGAATAAGGAAGCGGGTGCCCAATGTCAATACTACTGGGACCTCTGCTGCTTTTGCATATTCAATTGCTTTCATCGCAGCGGATGTCATGCCATCACCTTCACTGGCGCGCATTAAATAGGCTGTAATAACTAGCGCAGAACTCCCCTGAATGACTTCTTGATTAATATATTCTGGGGTTAGCTTATCCATTGAGCCTTTACTAATAGCAAAGGTACGCTCACCATTTTCAGAAATTAACGTAAAACAACGACCAATAGGACCATCTACAGGCTGTAAATAGTTTAAATCTACCTTTGATGAGGTATTACATAAATAACGGTAGGCGTAGCTCCCTACCATAATATTCTGGCTCATCACCCCGAATAACACAGAACGGTCATCCGCTAAAATTGAATAGTTATGAACTGTGTTACCAATGGTACCACCTGCAAATTCATCGCTGATCATCTCATTGTTTTTTAACTCGTTATAGAGTTCATGGGCTTGTTGGTCATCAATAAGGGTTGAGTTACCTTTTGGTAAACCATAACGCTCTAATAGTTCGTCTTCTACTTTGGCTTCAATATCCACCAAGGTTTGATCGATACCGCAAATGTAAGTTGAAAAAGATTGCTCTTGTTGGGTTAACTGAGCCAGTAATGGATCTCTGTTATTTACCGGGAAGTAATGCTTAGATTTGCGTTGACCAGGAAACTTCATCTTAAACTCTCTGAGTAGGCATCCGTGCTTAAAAGGATTGTGGATTGAACAGCATTTTATGCTTTATACCAAACGCTAATTTTAACACAAAAACAATCAACACCAATACTGATGTCAATCTTTGTCTCTTTTTGTGACAACTATTTTATTTATGCCATAAAAAAACCTGCAATGCAGGTCTTTTTATGAACAACAGTCGTTGGAACTGTAATTTTAGCAACTAATTAACCTAGTAACTGTTTAACTTGCTCACTCACTGCCGCAACAGTTTGTGTGCCATCAAACTTGGTGTACTGAGTGTTACCTTCAGCAGCCACTTTACCGTAGTATTCAACCAATGGCTTAGTTTGCTCATGGTAGATACCTAAGCGCTTACGTACTGTTGTTTCTTCATCATCTGGACGAATTGATAACTCTTCACCAGTTACGTCATCTTTACCTTCCACTTTTGGTGGATTGTAAACAATGTGGTAAACACGGCCAGAACCAGAATGCACACGACGGCCACTCATACGTTTAACGATTTCTTCATCAGGTACGTCAATCTCAACAACGTGATCAATTTCAATACCGTTTGCAACCATTGCATCAGCTTGTGGAATGGTACGTGGGAAACCATCAAGTAAGAACCCTTTAACACAATCATCTTGTGCGATACGTTCTTTAACTAAACCAATAATTAGGTCATCTGATACTAACTGGCCTGCATCCATTACTGATTTAGCTTCTAAGCCTAATGCTGTGCCAGCTTTAATTGCTGCACGAAGCATGTCTCCAGTTGAGATCTGTGGGATACCGTACTGCTCCATAATAAACTGAGCTTGTGTACCTTTACCGGCACCTGGGGCACCCAATAGAATAATGCGCATCTCAAAAGTCCTCTTTATTGCTTTCATATTTTTAGGCGGCGATTTTCGCACATTTAGTCCATCTTTAGAAGGTAAATAACCAAAGAGTTAGACCAATATCTAATAGCTCGCAACCTGTTAAATTTAGCGCTGTTTAATACAGCAAACTGTATAAACGACGACGATACTGATTGGCTATGGTGTTTCCTTGCCCTAAGGCAGTCAATATTTCCATGAACACCTGTTTGACTTTCCCGTCAGCCGCAGATAAATCTTTTTGTAAAATCGCAAAAAGGTTTTCTAATGCTTCTTCACCTCGGTTAGCTTGACTTAAGGCCTTGGCTAAATTGATTGAAATTTCAACATTATCTGGCTCAGCTTCTAACGCTTGTTGTAACTGACGGATTTCAGGTGTATCGGCTGCATCTTCAGCTAAAGCCAGTTTTGCTTTGAGGTTTTGATAATAGCTGTCTTGATCGGCAAGCCCAATTGTGTCTAATAAGGTTTTTGCATCACCAAGAATACCTAACTGCAAGTAGGCATCGACCATAAGTAATGCAACTTCAGCTTGGTTACCTGAATCAACATAAGCACTTTTTAGTAAGCTTATTGCCTCTTCTAATTGCTCTTTTGTCACCGTATCGCCAGCTAAAATAACTTTAGCCGCATTCACATCTTGTACCCATAATTCTGGTAAATGCTTATTGAGCATGTCCAAAACTTGCGCTTGTGATTGAACCCCGGCAAACCCATCGATAGGTTTACCTTGGCTTAATACCAAATGGGTGGGTAAGCTTTGAATTTGAAAATAGTTAGCAATCTCTAATTCGGCTTCACAGTTAACTTTAGCAAGAATGAATCGCCCAGCTTGCTCGTTAGCAATCTGCTCCATCACTTGAAGCATTTGCACGCTTTCAGGCTGCTGTTGAGCCCAAAAAGACATAACAACAAAGTTATCCATTGAGGCATCAACAACTTGCTGTATGTTCTCTTTGGTTAAATTAATAATATGTTCCATCGTGGATCCTTGTTAGCAGTGCTATTTATTCAGTATCACACTGGCTAAAAATAAACGCTAATAAAAAGCGGACACTCGGTCCGCTTGTTTATTATGACGACGCTTACTTCAAGCTTGCGACTAGCATTTCATTGGTTAACTTAATGAATGCAGAAGGATCCGCTAAGCTGCCTTTTTCAGAAAGCTGTGCTTGTTGAAGTAATAAGTCAGCCCAGTTAGCAAATAACTGTTCATCCTGTTCATTGTTCAAACGTTCAACTAATGGGTGATGCGGGTTGATTTCAAAGGTCGGTTTCGTTTCAGGCACTGGTTGACCCGCTGATTGCATAAGCTTGATCATTTGTGATGACATTTCACCTTCACCGGCAACAACACATGCAGGCGTGTCAGTTAAGCGCGAAGTCACTTTAACGTCTGCAACTTTTGCACCTAATGCCGTTTTCATACGTTCAACTAATGCTTGTGCTTCACCAGCAAGCTTTTCTTGAGCTTCTTTTTCATCTGCATCTTCAAGCTCACCTAACTCTAGATCACCACGTGTTACCGAATGCAGTTTCTTGCCTTTGAATTCAGTTAAGTGGTTAATTAACCACTCATCAATACGCTCTGACATCAATAACACTTCGATGTCTTTCTTACGTAATAATTCAAGATGTGGGCTGTTTGCTGCCGCTTCATGGCTGTCAGCAACAATGTAGTAAATCTTGTCTTGGCCTTCTTTCATACGGCCGATGTAATCATCTAATGACACGTCAGTTGCTGCGGTATTTGTGTGTGTAGAAGCAAAACGTAACAAGCCAGAAATACGCTCACGGTTAGCGAAATCTTCAGCAGGACCTTCTTTTAATACTTGACCAAATTCAGCCCAAAATGCTTGGTATTTCTCAGCATCATTTTTAGCCATTTTTTCAAGCATGCCTAACACACGCTTAGTCACACCGCTACGTAAAGCTTTAGTGATGCTGTTGTCTTGTAAAATTTCACGAGACACGTTTAAAGGTAAATCATTAGAGTCAATTAAGCCTTTTACAAAGCGAAGGTAAGTCGGCATAAATTGCTCAGCGTCATCCATAATGAATACACGTTGAACAAACAGTTTTAAGCCGTTTTTAGCATCACGGTTAAACATATCCCATGGTGCTTTACTTGGGATATACAATAAGCTCGTGTACTCTTGTTTACCTTCAACACGATTGTGAGACCAAGTTGCAGCATCACCGTAATCGTGAGAAATATGCTTGTAGAACTCTTGATACTCTTCATCAGAAATATCAGATTTACTACGAGTCCAAAGCGCAGTGGCTTTGTTCATCGGTTTCCACTGACCTTCAGTAGCTGGAATCGCCTCCCCGCCTTCTTCTGTCGCTTCAACAGCAGGTGTACCTTCTTCGTACATTTCTACAGGTACAGAGATATGATCAGAGTATTTGGTGATAATTGAGCGTAAACGTGTGTCATCAGCAAACTCTTTTTCTTCTTCACGTAAATGCAGTGTAATTTCAGTACCACGGCTGTTTTTAGTAATGGTATCAACAGTAAAGTCACCTTCACCTTGTGATTCCCACACCACACCTTGGTTAACATCCGCACCTGCAGCGCGAGTACGAACAGTCACTTTATCCGCTACGATAAACGCCGAGTAGAAGCCCACACCGAACTGACCAATAAGTTGCGAATCTTTTGACTCTTCGCCAGATAAGTTTTTGAAGAAATCAGCAGTACCTGATTTAGCAATAGTCCCTAAATGTTCAATTACACCATCACGAGTCATACCGATACCGTTATCTTCAATCGTAACGGTGCCTTTTTCTTTATCGGTGCTGATGCGAACACGAAGTTCAGTGTCATCTTCAAATAATGTGTTATCAGTCAATGCAAGGTAACGTAACTTGTCTGCAGCATCAGCGGCATTTGAGACTAATTCACGTAAGAAAATTTCTTTATTTGAGTATAAAGAATGGATCATCAGATGAAGAAGTTGTTTTACTTCGGTTTGAAAGCCATGTGTTTCTTGTTGCGACATGAAAATTTCCCTTGGTTTAACGTTAATACAGCAGTTGTACTGAAATCTAATATTTGACGTTTCAATGCAACTAAAATTCTTTGTTACCTAGGAAATGGGGCGTGAAAATCAGTTTTCAAGGGAATTTTTTTCTGATGCCTAAAAAAAACGCAAAAAGGGCTAAATTAGCCCTTTTATTATTAACTCGTGTTCGTTTTACAGAGGGATGCGCCCATTAAACGATAACGCTAAAGTCGTGCTATCGACATACTCAAGCTCGCCACCTACTGGCACACCATGAGCAATACGGCTGATAACCACATTATGACGACGTGCGATATCCGCGATAAAGTGCGCTGTTGCATCACCTTCTACTGTAGGGTTTGTTGCCAAGATTAACTCTGTGACATCTTCTGAAGATAAATGCTGTTCAAGTAACTCAAGACCTAGTTCATCAGGGCCCACGCCATCAAGTGGTGACAAATGGCCTAATAACACAAAGTATCGTCCCATAAAATGGCCACCAGCTTCGATAGCAAGTACATCTGCTGGCGTTTCTACCACACATATAACGCCAGCGTTGCCTCGTTTAGGGCTACTGCAAATTGGGCATAATTCTTGTTCTGTAAACGTACGGCACGCTTGGCAATGCCCCACTTCACTCATAGAGCGCTCAAGAGCGTTTGCCAGTTTTTGCCCCGCTTTACGATTACGTTCCAATAACTGAAATGCCATACGCTGAGCAGACTTAGGCCCTACACCGGGTAAACAACGTAATGATTCAATTAATTCATCAACTAGCGGACTAAATTTCATAACCTAATACTGGCCTTAACAGTGCTGTTGCACTTCATAAAAATGAGATTAGCTGACTCAACAATTTATCAGCTAAATGAATGGGTGATTATTATCGTAAGCGATAAAGATTGCAAAGAGTATCTGAGCCCAAAGCGCGGTTGGGCTTTAAAGCATTGTGAGTCGCTAAAACTGAACCAATTATCCTCAACAGATAACATCAAACGGCCAGCGGTATAATTTACTACTTTCAAGAAGTGTTAGTCACTACCAACAACTCATCATCCTAATAAAACCTACAAACAGCTAGTCTGTTGGTAGGGTATCGTTTGCCGAACGATAGCGAAACACCTCTTCAAGAGGTAAATTAAACACCTCAGCAATCTTGAACGCGACTTCTAATGTCGGCGAATACTTATTTGATTCAATCGCCATTACCGTTTGTCTAGTTACACCGATGAGTTCAGCCAGTTGCTTTTGGGTCATTTCATCATGTAAAAATCGTAATGTACGAATAGAGTTACTGATCCCCATACCATCTTGATCCACTTTACCCATAAATATCTCCTGTGCGGCCTTTATACAATTGCACACCATAATGGGCTAATTCGGCAGTTAAAAATGCCACTAACAAAATGTGTAATGGTAAATGAGGAATCGGCTCAAACAAAATTATTTCAGCTTGTTTTTCTATTCCATATTGAACCATGGCTAAAATAACGCCGGTTTGTAAAATTATTGCCGAGTATTTGTAACCCACTAGGTTTATCTGTTTTTCTCGCACATCCATGGGTTGGTTTAATTCATCATCACTCACAAATGCTAATACAATATAACTCAGTACCATCAACACAACTGAGTAAATAATGATTTCGAGCAATACACCAGATAGCCACATTGTCGAGGCTAATTCTTCAGCACTGGCATAGTACATCCGGCTTAAGTAAATATAAAAAATATAGCCCGTTACAAGTAAATCAACCGATAAAGTCACTTCCCTAAAGCTGGTTTCTTGCAACCATTGATATAAATTCTGTTTGTTGACCATGTTAACCTCACCTCACTCCATGTAAAATATATTTAACTCGCAGTTAATTTATGCTTACTTAATATCCATATCAAATATTTTTAACCTTAAGTTAGTTTTTTAGTACTTTAGTATGTGTGTCAACCCACTTGGTCAAACTTATGCCTCTTATCAAAACCAGTTCTTCACATCACAACCCGTCAATTATCATTTTAGACAACATCACCTAGAGGGACGAGCTAAAAAACCAAAAATATACCTATAAAACAGAACCTTAAAAACAAAAGATGCAAAGATTAGCAAAAGGGTTAGCGTAATAAATTTAAAGCTGCTGTGACGTGTCAATAAAAGGATTAGTTGGGGATTAACGAGAGAAGTAACGAGGCAAGTAACGAGAGGATTAATCGCTAGGACTTTTATTTAAATACGGATTACCAATTCACGTTAAGCTGTGAACGACTTTATCTGAATAGGCTATCCATCAGCATAACCAGAATTTTGTGAAACATATAAACGAGTAACATGATATTGATATGCAGAACCCCGTTGGGCTTGCGCTAATTTAATGGCCTTTTTAGCTGACTCACCATTGACCATTTCACTAGCTCCTAAAAAAGTAACAAGTAAACCGATAGCACCTAGTAAATAAGCTGATTTGGGTTGAGTTGTTTTATAGTTGGCCTTGACCAAAAGTTGCAAAGACTCCTGAGAAGATAGCTGACAGTATATCCAAATAAACACTGCAACAAGCAAAGCAGCAACGCATATTGGTCCAATCACAGTCAGTGGGCTGAATTTCATTAATGCTATAAACAAAGCAGGCGGAGTCGTAAATAAAGTGTCAAACAATATACCAACAATCAGAACTGAGATAAAAATACTCAACCAACGTAATGTTTGAACCGTTTTAAGGCTACCTCGAAGTAGCAATACTCCTGAAATAACCCCAAAAATGGTAAAGCTTGAGACATAATTAGTTTGATTGATAATGCAAAAAATCATTACCGCAATATCAATCAAACCCAGTAAGAGTAATAACGCTGCAGCCTTTTTAAAAGGATGAATATTTTCTTCCATGAACAAACTCTTATACTATTTATTGGTTAAGCGTTTTATTTAATCAATTTACATGAGGTAAATTGCCCCAATAAACATGATATTAAAACTCTAGATCTATAAACTATAACCAAGCTATTAACGAGCCTCAATATGAGTCCAAACCAAGTTAGAATCGATAACCCACATCAAGCATCCATTGGCCAGATTTAAAGCCGCTCGTTTCTTCTGAATAGCCAATGCTAGTCATAAAATGTTGACCAAATTCCCCTTTTACTCCGGCTGAAGCAACAAAACTATTATCGGTCTCGTTATTGCCTGCAGTTGATAATTTATCCCAAGACCAACCCGCTGTGACATAAGGTTTTAACACGACTGAGTTTGTTACATGATAAGGGATACCATAACCGATACTCGCCTGATATCGATCTAAATCTACTGTCGTTGTATTAAGCGCCCCATCTTTAGGATCAACGCTAGAATAATCATCTTTTGAGGTTGAACTTATCCTAAAATCAGTGAATAAATTGTCTTTTAATGACGGAACCAATACTCCTTGTGAGTACACTGAGTAACCGTCTAAAGTCTCACCATGGACAGAGTCAGTCGAATAACCTGCACCAACGGTTATACCTGAAAAGAAATCCCCTAGGGTTCCTGCTTGGCTTGAACCTGAAACTAACGCAAGTGTTAAAGCTAATAAAGTTAATTTTTTCATCATTATCTCTCCAAAAATGTGTCTAGGTTCAGTATTGAATATACCGAGCAACAAAAAGAGGTAGAGGTTAATTTTAGCTTTTCACCTTTTAAGGTCTGGACTACTATGAATCTAATAAGTCATAGATATTAAGATGAATAATTCGATGGATAATTCTGCCACGACAATACAGTTACAACGACTCAATCAATTAGAGACTCGGTTTGGACGAAATGTAAAAAATGTAGATAAATTTGAACTTGCAGAAGCGTTAATATGCTCAACTCGAAATGTAACAAACATAATGAAAAGCTTGTCTGCATTAGGATGGATAACTTGGAACCCTGGACGAGGCAGGGGCAATAAATCAAGCTTTTCGATTGTGCACTCTTTTGAAGAGTTACTCATCGCACGGTTAAAAAATATGTGCCAACACGGCAGTTTAAATCAAGCTTTTCAATACGCTGAAACGTTTCACTACCAGCATACTTTCAAACAACATCTTTCCCAGTGGCTTAAAACAAACCCAGAAGAGATTGAACGTTCAGATGAACTTATCTCATTAGTTAATTACTCCTTACCAGCATGCCACCCAATTAAAATGGCTGATTTGAATGCTGGTCTTTATGTCAACGCGCTATTTGATACTTTAATCAACTATCACGCTGAAACGGCATCTTTTACCCCTAGTTTAGCTCACCAGTTTACTAAAACTGCTAAGGGTTATGCCTTTAGAATCAGACCCGATGTATATTTTCATAATGGTGTATTGCTCACTCCTGAATATATCAAAAGTCATTTATTAACACTTAAAAGTCATGCCCCTTTGCACGCTTATTTATTCGAAAGTATCAAAAACATTCAGGTGAATAAAAGATGGGTAGAAGTTGAATTGTTTTTCGATGACCCGTTATTTCTACATGGGTTATCTGATATCCACAGCGCAGTCTTTTTAGAAGATGACAAGCATCCCGACTTTCCTATTGGTACTGGTAGTTATTGCTGGGAATCCAGAAATGATGAACATTGGTCGCTTAGTAAAAATGAACATTATTTTGGTGTAAATGGCATTCTTAAGCGTGCTGACTTTTGGACAAATAAAGATATCAGCACTCATAATATGAGCCATGTTATAGAGCAAGAAAGTACACTACAAACAATACCTCAATCACCCTTGCTTACTCATTCAAAACTAGCAGGTTGCTATGCATTGTGCTTGAGCCATCGACTGCCCCTCAACACGAGAAAGGCATTAATCCCATTGGTGTTACAACAGGCTAACTCTATTCACCCTGAACTGCCGTTATGCCAAACGCTTTTCGGTAATATTGCTATTAATGTCAAAAACAATCATGACAACGAAAACAACCAAGTCCATGCAGCAAAAAGAAATACCCCCTCAAATTCAGAAACTGAACTCATTACAGGAACAATTGCTTTTTGGGACTCAAACTCAGAAGTATCAACTTTTATTCAAGAATCTTTAAAGAGCTTAGGGTTAACACTGTATTTGGTGTCAGATAAAAGCAAAGCTGACATGTGGATCTCAGAATATTTATTTGGCAAAAATACCTTACTTGATCATTATTACTGGTTATTAGTAAGTGATACTGCACAGCATTTATTGCCATCATTACAACGTAAACAATGGCTAGAATGGGCAAAATCGACAAATGATCTAAATGGTTATTTATCTGATATAGAAGAGGAATGTAAAACAAATCACTACATTACGCCATTATGGGGAAAATCAATCACATTTAAAACGCATAAATCTCTACGGGGAGAAAAGACTGATTCATTAGGTTTAATGACACTGGCAAATTTATGGTTTGATAAACGTAAACAATAAAATTATGTATCCCTTCACTCCTAATTAATGATTGTAGATTCATGACATTGGAATAAGATGTAAAAGCTAACAACAACAGCCTTTGAACAGCGCAATACATTAGCCCAGAGCGGTGATTTAATACTTAATGTCAATAATGAGAAAACCAAATTAATTGTTGGACTTGATTAACTGACTAGATCATTACACAGGACATTCAGCTTGTTTCATCTTATAGTCGAATTACCCACAAAAAAGCCCAAGTCAATGACTCAGGCTTTCATTTAAACTTAACTAGACTAAAACAGTCTTAGAATGGCATTTTCATACCTGGCGGTAATTGCATACCACCGGTAACTTCTGCCATTTTAGCTTTTTGGTTTTCTTCGATGCGACGTGCTGCGTCGTTGAATGCTGCAGCAATAAGATCTTCCAACATTTCTTTATCGTCTTCCATTAAGCTTGGGTCAATGTCAACTTTACGAATGTTGTGTGAACCCGTCATGGTGACTTTTACTAAACCTGCACCCGCTTCACCCGTCATTTCGGTTTGTGCGATTTCTTCCTGCATTTTAGCCATTTTGTCTTGCATCATTTGGGCTTGTTTCATTAAGTTGCCCATACCGCCTTTTCCAAACATAGTCTTTTCTCTTAATTAGGTTATTAGCAAGCAGCCAAAGTGGGGCTAATCTTACTGTAAAAAAATAAATTGGCAATAAAACTGCGTTTATTGCAATCAAACTTTTGAAGTTAACAACGCTTTAGTTGATTTATTGTGCAACTAAAGCAGGAATTTGTTGCCCTATTGCTTGTAACTTCTCCGCTGGATACACCAAGGTATCTGGATTTAGCTGTGCAGCTAATCGACTAAACATCCATTGTACGTTGTCATCATTAATTAAAGCGTAATTTGCATTCGCTAATAATTCACGATGAAATCTTTTTCTTAACTCAAGTGGGGTTTCATGTGCTTTATCTACACCAACGGTAATCTCAACCGTGGTCGGCACACCCATGTGTTCTGTTAATGCAACTTGCAGTTGCTCAATGGCGATGTCCGCTGCTAGATGCTTTTGATCTGGCTTTAACAGTAATGGAATCGGATTACTCAAGCTTTGACAAACTGAGTTAACAGCGAGCTGCCTTACCCTACCACCAATACTGAGTGATGCCATGACTTTATACCAGTGTAAATCAAGTTCATCACCCGATATTTCATGTTCGCCATTGACCGCAAGCGCAGTGGGTTTAGGTATCGACGTCACCTGCTGGTTGGTATCGACTTGAGCCACTGCCTCGACAACGCCTAGATTTGGCCTTGAATCATGGCTTTGCTGCTCACCATTGCCAGCTTGCAAATCAGTAACCTGTGCATCAGCAACCGCATTTTGTGTATCTTTTATTGCTTGTGCATTGGCCATTGGCGGTTCAATTGCATCTTGTGGTTTATTCCAAGGTGCTTGCTCTTCAATCTGCGCGCCTTTATCTGTAACGTTCGCACTATCAATAACGTCAGTGTTTGCTGAGCTTATACTGTCATTATGATGAGACGCTTGATTGAGTGATTGATGTTCCGTCTGGCTATTATGTGTTTGCTCTGTATCTTGAGTAGCACGTTGTCCTTCTGCGGCATGGTTACTGCGTGGTGCGGGTACCTTAATACTAGGACTCGCTGCCTCCTGTTGCTTTTTTGCTTGCTCTCCTTGACTTGTGAGTGAGTTTAACTCTGCTTTCAAGGAATCATTTGTTGCTAAAACGGCATCCAGTAGCGCATCTAAATCATCGCTACTTTCAGTACTTTCTGTTGTTTTAGCGGCCTCAACCTGTGAATCATTTGTCGATGCAGCGACAGGCTGCTCAGGATGATACGACGCCATATCACCTAGCCCATAGTCAGCATTATTATCGTCACTGTCAGCCTGTGAAAATTGCTCATAAGCATCCATTGGCATCCCATCATCAGATGAATAGGCTGCTTGGGGCTCAGCACTCACTTCTGGCTTATCTGCAGGGGCATTTTTCTCTAAAGCTAAAGAGCCTGACTTTGATTGAGGTGGCGTTTGTATGTTTTCGCCCGAATTAATATCAAGCGCCTGCGTCGCCGCTTGTTTATCCTCACTCGCTTGCGGTGCATTAGCCGATGACGCTTGCGCTTTCGTTGGTGTGCTTTGCGATAATGATTCAGCTTGTTGGCCAAAACCTAAACTGTCCGCTTGGCTTAATAGCAATGCTTGTTCGGCAGCTATCGCTTCATCAGATTGAGCTTGATTCGACTCAGTAGACTCAGGCTGAGTAACTGGATGTAAGTTAGCATCTGCAACCTTGCTGTTAGCTGACTCATTGAGCATATTACCGGTATTTACGAGTGTATCATCCACTGGCGTAACAGGTTTTAGAACATCATGCTTTTGCGCTTCAGCAGCGGTGTTCTGCACTGAGGGTTCAGGTAATGCAATCTTTGCAGCTTCATCAGTATGCCAACGTTTTACTGGCTTTTCCGGTACAAAGGCAATCGCTCTTAATAGCGCCATTTCAAGCCCTGACTTAGGGTCTGGAGCAAACGATAACTCTTTGCGCCCAGCGAGTAACAGCTGATAATACAACTGCACTTGCTCTGGCGAGAGTTGTTGAGCAAAAGCGAGAATTTGTTCACTATAAAGTGATTGCTGCGCAGCTGCAGGGGCGAATTGGCTTAACGTAATTTGATGGAGTAATTCAAGTAAGCTTCTTAGCACTTCATCAGCGTCAGCTCCAAAGCTGAGCACTTGACTGGTTGTCATCAATAAATGCCCGACGTCGGCATCGCAAAGCGCCTTGAGTAAAGCAAGCACTTGTTGAGTATCAATACTGCCTAACATCGACTGTACTTGCTGATGCATGACTTGGCCGCTACCAAATGCAATGGCTTGGTCGGTTAAGCTAAGTGCATCACGCATACTACCATTAGCCGCTTTAGCCAATAAAGTCAGCGCTTGAGGCTCATACTCAAGCTGCTCTTGAGTTAAAATGAAATCCAGTTGTTGACTGATTTCATCTTGCGACAAGCTTTTTAAATTAAACTGTAAACACCGAGATAAAACGGTGACTGGTAGCTTTTGAGGATCCGTTGTAGCTAATAAGAATTTGACGTGCTCAGGGGGCTCTTCCAAGGTTTTAAGCAAAGCATTAAAACTGCTTCGCGACAACATATGCACTTCATCAATCAAGTAAACTTTGAAACGCCCACGAGATGGTTTGTATTGAACGTTATCCAGTAACTCACGAGTGTCATCGACCTTAGTTCGTGATGCCGCATCGACTTCAATTAAGTCTACAAATCGACCTTGAGCGATTTCAACACAGCTCGAACACACTCCACAAGGTGCTGAGGTCACCCCTTGCTCACAGTTAAGCCCTTTAGCAAATAGTCGAGCTAAACTGGTTTTACCGACACCACGGGTGCCTGTAAATAAATATGCGTGATGTAAGCGCTGCTGAGTTAATGCATTTGTTAGAGCTAATAAGACATGTGACTGCCCTACCATCTCTTCAAATTTTGCAGGCCGCCATTTACGGGCTAACACCTGATAAGACATGGAATTCCCCAAGCTTTAATAAAACGGGTTGAGTAAGCTTCATTTTACCCAAAAATAAATTTAACAATAACATGCAAGTCAATGCTGCGCTATTGATACACAATTTAGCGAGCGGGTTTGCCCAAGAATTACACTAACCATTTCGCTGTATTGACGTTAATCCTGATTTACAGACATAAAAAAGCAGCGCTTGATAACGAATATGCAAGCACTGCCTTGATATAATGACGAGGTCATTGGGTAAATCGATTACTCACCTTCAAACTCACAAAGGGTCAAAATTTCGATACCCAATGCTTCAATGCGTTTTTCGCCACCGATATCAGGCAACGAAATAACAAATGCAGCATGCTCGACTTCACCACCGAGTTCACGAATTAGCTTAACAGTGGCTTCGATTGTGCCACCAGTAGCAAGTAAGTCGTCAACCACAAGCACTTTATCACCAGGCTGAATGGCATCAACATGAATTTCTAAAGTATCTTTTCCGTATTCAAGGTCGTAAGTTTGCGCAATTGTTTTGCGTGGTAGTTTTCCAGGTTTACGAACCGGAACAAAACCAACGCCGAGTTCTAAAGCCAGCGGCGCTCCAAACAAAAAACCACGAGCCTCTGTACCTACAACTTTAGTAAAGCCAAGTGACTTGTAATGCTCAACAAACATCGCAATCGTGGCTTGGTAGGCTTCAGCATTTTCTAATAAGCTGGTGACATCACGGAACATAATGCCCGGAATGGGATAGTCAGGAATGGCTTTAATGCTGTCTTTGATTAACGCTAAACTTGCTGAATTCATAGTCATAATAGATTGTCTATTTAAAAAGGAATGGATTAATAGCCAGTTATTGGTATTTGATTACACTTAAAATGCAAAAATAGTATCTGACATATCACTCGATTGGAGGTGATAGTAAGCATGTTTCAATACAGTTGCAACTCGAGAGCAAAATTCCGGCAACTTTTAATCTAACTCTGGGATCTGCCACAAAAAAAGTAACAGTATACATAACATACAAACTAACATGATTTGCACCCAAAGCAGTGGCACGATGGCGATACTGACCACGAAACTTAGCGTCGTCATAATCATGGCTTTTCGCTTCAAGCGTTTGTTAATTGATCGCTTATTTTTCCAGTCATTGAGCCCTTGAGAAAACCAAGGATGTGTCATCAGCCAATTGTGTAACCTGTCACTTGAGCGAGCAAAGCAATAAGCTGCAAGCAAGATAAATGGTACAGTCGGTAGTAAAGGAACCACAATACCAATCGTTCCCAGCGTGACGCTGGTTAACCCAGTAATTAAAAACAAGCCACGTTTTAGGGGCATAATTCTCCAAACTCAATCAAAAAAACCATTCAATAGAATGGTTTTTAGTTTACCGATGCTATAAAAATACATCGATATCATAACTGAGATCAGCAGTTAAATTAAGCCTGCAAGTCTCAACGCAGAAATAGAAGCTGGTAATGTTGGTAAAAGTAAAACAAGGATAAAACCAATAAAATACAAAATGTTAAATGGGTCTTTAAACGGCTGACTCATGTTATTTGATTCCTAAGAGTTAAGTTGACCACCTACCGGCAGCGTGAAGTAGATCACAAAATCCGCGCCATTGTAAGTAAAAAGGCCTACAATAAAAACCCTAAAAATTTTAAGCCATTTATTATCCTGTTTATCCTCTACTCTCTCGACAAATAATCTGTTTTTCAGCCAACTGTTGTAACATCTGTAAGCAGCCGCTGGCTAAGGTTTCTGAAGTCATTTGCGGGTAAGATTGTTTAAGCCATTCTATTATATCTGAAAAATAACATTGCTCGGCTTGATTAATGTATGCGAGCACTTGCGCTGTTAATGGGTTTAACTGCAAAAAGTTTACCTCATCAGCTTGATCTCGGTATATACAAAAACTATGTGGTAGCTCACTCGGCTCTGTTGGCTGATAGTCAAGACTAATGTGCTGCACATCGTATTGATATTGTGCAATGGTCGCTGTGTCTGACAGAGTGAGCGGCAGCTCGGTAATCATATCTCTAGCGATAGCCACTTGCTTGTCGTTATCAAAGACAGCCGAAATATAAAGCTCTAACCACTCATAATGGGCCAACTCCACCATAAACGGCGGATCGTAATCTTTTGCTTGATAATCCGTTTGTAAAAAAGCGATAAATTCTTGTGAAATTTCAACAAACAAAGGTGTCTTACAGTCAAAACTAACAAAAAACTCTTGGATTAATTTAAGCCAAGCATCATCAGTGTATAACGATTTAAGAACAGGAAAAGCACTCGATACGAACCCATTAATGTTATTAAAAAACAATTCCCGATAAACCGTCATCCGTTCAAGGTTTATTCCTTCAGGCAAGGGTTTACTGGGGTCGCGAATGTAATCCATAAACTCATATTGAGTATCAATAAAGCTCATTAGGCACTCCTTGACTTAGCCTGTAATAATGCCTGTTGTTGGTATTGATGAATCTGATTAATTTCAATCAATAACTCTGGCGTTTCAGGAATATTAAAATCTCGCTCTAATAAAGTAGGAAACACGCCATGCTGCTGATAGCTTTGCTGTAATAATTTCCACACAGGGTCTATAACATCTGCACCATGAGTGTCGACCATCAGATCAGACGATTCTTCGTAATGCCCTGCTATGTGCATATATTCAATACGTTCAGTTGGCATAGAAGCTAAAAACTCAGCCGCATCATATTGATGGTTAATTGAATTAACGTAAATATTATTTACATCAAGCAGTAATTTACAATCAGCTTCAGCTAATACCGCATTCACAAAGGTTTGTTCATTCATCTGCGCACCAGGCGCTGCATAAAAAGACACATTTTCAAGAATAAATGGGCGCTCGAGAATGTCTTCAACTTGTTTTATACGTTTAGCGACGTAAGTGACTGCTTCATCAGTAAACGGAATTGGCATCAGGTCATACATGTGACCCGTACCGGAACAGTAGCTTAAATGTTCAGAGTAAATAGAGATCTGATGTAAATCGAGAAACGCTTTTATTTGTTTAACAAATTCAGTATCAAGCTCTTCAGGGCTGCCAATTGACAAGGACAAACCATGGCAAAAGAAATCATGCTGCTCAGTGAGTTGCCTAAACTGTTTGCCAAACTTTCCTCCCAGAGTCATCCAATTTTCTGGCGCCACTTCAAAGAAGTTAATCTCATCTGGCACTTGCTGACAAAACTCATCAAGCATCTCTCGGCGTAAACCCAGTCCAACTTTTGCTTGCTCTGCCATTACAACACTCCGTCTGTTACTTTTTATCAATTAAAAAGGCCTGCATAACAGGCCTTATCATGACGTACTTTACATTCACATTAAACATTCAATGGGGTAAAAAATGTTATGGATGTAAAGTTTATATGCTAGTAAATGAATTACTTAGCACCACCACATTTGCCTTCACCGCATTTGCCTTCTTTGGCTTTTTTGTCGCCGCCGCATTTACCTTCACCACACTTACCTTCTTTGGCTTTCATGTCGCCGCCGCATTTACCTTCGCCACACTTGCCTTCTTTGGCTTTCATGTCGCCGCCGCATTTACCTTCGCCACACTTGCCTTCTTTGGCTTTCATATCGCCGCCGCATTTACCTTCGCCACACTTGCCTTCTTTGGCTTTCATGTCGCCGCCGCATTTACCTTCGCCACACTTACCTTCTTTGGCTTTTTCTTCGCCACCATCAAGTTGGTAGCCGGCATTCATTTGTTCGAAGCCAAATGGGTTAGCTTCGACTTGAGTAGAAACACCTGCTGTTAATACCACTGCACCTAACGCCATTGCTACTGTAGTTTGCTTTACTGAGTTCATAATAATCTTCCTTATATTCAAACTTTATAATGGTGACCAACAACTAACAGTGCTGGCTTACAATTTAATAGACCTAATCACGTTTACTTTTATTTCACATAATTTGATCTAAATCATAATTATTTTCAAAATTTCTTGCTAGAGAATAATTTATAGTTGTAAGCATAGTGTAAAAATAGGATTTATCTAGCTGATATTTATCATTAAAATTAAGTAATCATGTACCCAGCTACTTTTTGATGATTTATAAATGAATTTGTATAACAAATCAAAGTCGCTAGAATAGCGCTCCTTTTACTGATTACAGGTTGAACCGTGCGCGTAGTATTAGCCCCTATGGAAGGCGTCATTGATGATTTGATGCGAGAAATATTGTCTGAAATTAATCCATATGACTTGGTGGTGACTGAGTTCGTTAGGGTTGTCAGCCAATTACTTCCAGAAAAAGTCTATTACAAATTATGTCCTGAACTGCGCAATGGCGGCTTAACCGCCTCTGGTACGCCGGTACGTATTCAACTGTTAGGCCAACACCCAAGTGTCATGGCTGAAAATGCACACAGAGCAGTTGAACTTGGCTCACAAGGTGTCGATGCTAATTTCGGTTGTCCTGCAAAAATGGTTAATCGAAGTAAAGGCGGCGCAGTATTATTGCAATACCCTGATACCATCCACGATATTGTTAAAGCCATGCGTGACGCTGTACCGAATGAGCAACCTGTTACAGCTAAAATCCGTTTAGGTTTTGAAGACAAGTCACTCTTTATGGAAAATGCGTTAGCTGTTTACGAAGCTGGTGCCAGTGAAATTGCAATTCATGCCAGAAGTAAAGTTGATGGCTATAAGCCACCAGCTTATTGGGAGTACATTACTGAAGTGCGTAAACGATTACCTATTCCAGTTATTGCCAATGGTGAAATTTGGAGTCGTGAAGATGCAATAAGATGCATGGATGTCACTGGCTGTGACAACATCATGCTAGGGCGCGGAGCAATGTCATTACCAAACTTGGCTGCAGCAATTAAAGGCGAGCAAGCACCTTATACTTGGGCTCAAACGTTAAGTTTGTTGCTACGTTACACCCAAAAACAATTAATTGGTAAGAAGTCAGACTATTACCCTGCAAGAGTTAAGCAGTGGTTTACCTACCTTAATAAACAATACCCAGAAGCAGATGCGTTATTTAGAGACCTACGTGTATTAAAAACCACAGATGAAATTGTCGCCATACTAGAAAAAACCTACGAACAACAAAATCGTTAATTTCATAAAAAAGCTTCATTAGTACGTATTAATATTAACGAAACTTAATATTTGTTTGCTTAAATGAAGCTTTGAATTGATCTCCATCATAACAATACTGGCCGATGACGTTAGACTAAATACCCAGATAAGCGATTAAGTAATTAGGTCATTTTGTGAGTATTCAAGAAATACAGCAATCATTAATGCAAAGAGAAGCGCAGCTTAAATATGAGTTAGTGCATCAATTAAATCAAAAAGGTCATGTGCAAAGTGCCTCACAAAGCCACTTTAATATGAGCTTAACCGAGCTTATTGAATTAATGAGTCAGCAGAATTTAACTGACACTCCGCTATTTGGTCAATTAACACGCCTAGATGCTGCATTATGTCAATTAGAGTTAGGTTTGTATGGCTTATGTTCAGATTGCGAATCCGATATTGAACCTGAGCGACTAGCAGCAGACCCCACCGAGCAGCGATGTGCTTGCTGTGCAGAAAAACACCGTAATGAACATCGACAAGAGTTGCGACTAAGCCATTAAAATATAAAGTGTCACTTAAATATCGAGAGTCACTCGCGTATACAGTGATTCATAAAGTCACCTTCCCCATCATCTTAATACTGCTCGATTTTAATCGTATCGCTTTTGAGATATAAAAAAACCTCCGACTAGCGGAGGTTTTTTTTAGCGTAAATTCACTTTAGAATTTTTGATTAATACGTAGGTAGTAAGTACGACCTAGAACATCATACAAGTCAGTATTGACATCGCGGTAACCTGAGAAGTCGTACCAAGTTGGTGCTTCTTCATCAAATACGTTGTTAATACCTACTGTAATCGTACCGTTCCAATCATGGGTGTAACCAAACTGGATATTATGCTTAAAGTAATCCGGTGTATCTGTGACATAGTCATAGCCTAGATCACGCCAGTATTGACCAGATTGGCTACCAATATACACAGTAGTCCACGCTGCATTAAAGTCATTGTAGTACCATGCAGCAGCTAAATTACCACGCCATTGTGGATAATCTTGAATACCTGCTAAATCGATCGCAATAGACTCTTCATTCGCTTGCTCTTCAAATTCTAATACGTGTGTCATATCAACTTTGAAGTTAAAGTCACCGAAACCGGTTTCTAAATTATATGAGGTAGCAAAATCTAAACCACTGGTAGCAACCGAAGACATATTAATGTAACCACTTTCTATGTATTCAATTTTACCGTCTGCCCCACGAGTCACAAAGTCTGAGCTACCATTAAGCTTTTCGTCACGAATGACATCTGTAGCGCTAACCGCTTCAATCTTGTTATCGTAAGTAATGTCGTAGTAAGAAAGCTCAAGACTCCAAGCATCAGTTACATTCCAAACAGCACCTAAAGTAAGAGAGTTACCTTCTTCAGCTTCTAAGTCAGGGTTACCACCAAACCATGTTTTATGTTGATTACCCGTTGCACAATAGTTTTCATCAGAACCGTTGTTAGCTTCACACCATACTGAGTCATAAGCAGTTTCAAAACTTAGAGATTGAGATGAGAACATTTCGCCCATATTAGGAGCACGGAATGAATCACCATAACTTGCACGGACTAATAAGCTATCCACAGGACGCCAGCTAACACCAATTTTAGGTACGACGGCGTCAAAAGTAGATGAATTAGTCACAACACCCGTAGCACCCGTTAGCGAGCCTTCTTGCTCATAACGTTCATAACGTACTGCTAACGATACATCAACGTTGGCAGGTAAGCCCATTTGGATCTCAGTGTATGCAGCTGTACGATCACGCTCTGCATCGACATCATCACCACCCGAACCACCAGAAATGATACCCGCAGCAGACTCAGGATCTGATGTTTGCTTGAAGTTGATCATTTCGTACTCTGCACCCACTAACATAGCCAGTGTAAAGTTGTCGCTATCAATAAACGTTGTAGAAGCAAGGCCATCAATTTGAGTGCTATCGAACTTACCTTGGTAAACACCAGTATGATTTGCTGCACTATAAAGAGCAGTCATGGTTTGATCCCATTCATCATAGCTCATGCCACTGGTGTTAAAGATATCGTAGTTACCAGTGTCAATTTCACTTTGAATAATGTCATCATTAATCAAGTTGTAGTTAAATGAATTAGTTGTAGAACCTGAGTATTGGGCATTAATCTCCCAATCGATACCATTACCAATGTCAGCAAAACCAACAAAGCCACCTAACATGTCGTAGTTATTTGTTTCAGTTAACGTATCACGCTCACCTATTTGAACTGAACGCATGTAAAGTGTCATGTCTTCACCCGTTGGGTTATAGACATTGTCCGCAGACATGACTGGGTAGTTGGTAGAAACTGGTGTTCCGGCATAACGAGTGTTGGTTTCACTTAATGATGCAGAACCACGACCACGAAATTGAATATCATCGGTAATATCATAACTAAAGTTGGTCATAAACGAGTTACGCGTCATGTCACCAAATAACTTTGTTACTTCGCCATAACTGTAATAACAGCGACCGTTGTTATTACCATCAGTACCATTTACGACATTTTCGGTGTCATCACACATTTCTGAGTTTGAATAGAACTCATAAATGTCTTCACCATCCTCATCGACTCTACCAGTATTGTAATAGCCGTTTGGAACTGAACTGAATGAGCTATAATCACCATAAGAATCATCATCCATGTTCCAGATATCGCGATCCATCACAGCTTTAGTATCGTAATACTCATAGGTAAAAGTGATATTACCTTTATCCGTATTGTAACCAGTTGCAATTGAGAATCGAGTTGCATCCCCACCTTCAACATCTGGCATTTCCATGCTGTAATCTAATTGAACACCTTCAAACTCTTTTTTCGTAATGATGTTAATTACACCAGCAACCGCATCCGAGCCGTAAACAGCTGACGCACCATCACGTAAAATCTCGATACGTTCTACAATAGCGATTGGAATTTGTGATGTATCAGCAGTAGAACCAGAGCTAGAACTCGTTCCAGGCATACGACGACCATCTAATAATACCAAGGTAGCTTGTGAGCCAAGGCCACGCATGTTAATTGAGCTAGTTGCACTTGCACCAGAGCCATAACCAGACGTACCACGCCATGAACCAAATGCGTTGATAGATGAGTTGTTAAGTACATCAGCAACTGTTTTTTCACCAGTCAGTGCAATATCAGCAGCACTTAAGACTGTTACAGGTGAAGATGTTTCCATATCCACTTGCTTAATACGTGAACCTGTCACTTCTATTCTTTCTACTTTTTCAGCTTCTTCAGCAAAAGCGATACCTGAAAAAGCCAACGATGCTGCTGTTGCAGCTAGAATACTGCGACGAATCGCCTTAGCTGTTAGCGTTAATGAACTCATGTAAATCTCCCTGAACGTTAAATCTCATAACGTATTGACTTTTTATTGTTTTATTTAGTTATAGCGAAGTTAAGACCTCACATTGATACTGTTAAAACAACCCAAAAGCTTCAACAAGAGACACAGCCATTTAACGAGCGGGATACAAATTAATACATATTAGCAAATAGTATCAAAAGGTAACCAGCACAAAACCATATATTACAAGAAGTTACATTAAAACAACTGTTTTACAGCCAAACAGCTCAAAGCGGTTACAACTAGTAACCATTGAAAATGTAAGGTTGCTTTTCGTTAACGTTCAATAACATGGTAAATTTTGTGCACTTTTTAAGAGCGAAACAAAAAAAAATCTCGGCCAATTGGCCGAGATTTTTAACATTTAACCTTAACTTACAAGGTAAATTTTGTGATTTAGAACTTCACGCTAGCACGAACGAAGAAGTAACGACCTAATACATCATAAGTGTACGGATCGGTATTTGAATCGTTGTTACCAGAGTAGTATGGAGGTTGCTCATCTAATACGTTATTCACACCACCTGACAATCTAACAGTTTCGTTAATATCGTAAGATGCAGAAATGTCGTGATAAACGATTGAGTCAACTGAAGGCGCGTAACAGTCACTTGGATCATCTTTACAAGCGAATGAATCCATTCCGTCAATGTAACGAGCTTCATAAGTAGCAGACCAGTCATCACCAGCAGCAGTTAAGTTAAAGTTAGTCTTTAACTCTGCGTATGCACCTACACCACCTGTGATGTAACCTTTATAGTCAATTACATTTCCATCTTGATCATACTCTTCGTAAGTATCTAAGATAGAAGTATCAAGACCTGCTTTCCAATCTAAACCTAAGCCTTCGAAGGTGTAAGCTAAGTTAATATCGAAACCAGATGTATTTGTTTCACCGATATTTTGTAAACCATTATCAAAACTAATACGACCAGTGTTGTCAATTTCAATGTTTGAAGACTGACATAATGCAGTACCTTCATTGATCTTGTTACCGTTTGCATCTAAACACTGATTAGCAATGTAGTTCGAATCTACTGAAGTAATAGTATTTGTAATACCGATATCGTAGTAATCAACAGTTAAAGATAACCCTTCAACGAAGCTTGGAGAGTAAACCAAACCAATCGTCGTGATATCAGCTTCTTCTGGTGTTAGATCTGGATTACCACCAACTGTTACTTCAGCTTGAGTTTGATCTGTTGCAGGGTGAACAATTTGGTCGAATGATGGAGACTTACCACCAAATAACTCAGATACTGTAGGTGCACGGAATGCTGTTGATTGACCACCACGGATCATCAAGTCATCAAATACACGCCAAGTTAAGCCCAATTTCCAAGTCGTATCATCACCAAATGTGCTGTAATCGAAGTAACGAATAGCTGCACTTAAGTCAACTTGCTCAAGTAAAGGAACATCACTGATAAGTGGAATAGCAAGCTCTACGTATGCTTCATTTACATCAAATGAGCCAGAAGTTGCTTCTACACGTGGGTCATTTGCAAGACCTTGCGCAGTTAATGAATCAGGAGTGAAATAAGCAGACTCTTTACGGAACTCATAACCAGCAGCAAAGCCCATAGTACCAGCAGGAAGATCTACAATGTCACCAGCAAGAGAAAGTGCTGCGATATCTAACTCACTACCACCAGCGTTCACTTCTGTGTATACGAATGGAGCAATACTGTCACCCATCCAAGAAGATTGTAAGAAAGGATCAAATTCTTGAGCTTGAACAGCATCATTAATTGAACCAATGTTATGTAAGTTAGCTAAAGTATCAACTGAGTCGTTCTTACCTTTGTTGTAAGATGCATCCCAAGTCCAACCATTGTCGAACTCACCTTCTAATCCAACAACTAAACGAATAGTATCAACAACTTGAGAGAAGTCACGAGAACCAGACTCAACCATACGACGACCATAATCAACAAGCTCGCCATCTTCTACCCATGGAAGCAGTTCATCTGTCATCCAACCACCAGCAGAAATTGGTTGGTATTCCCAAGATTCACTGTTCCAAATTGGTTGAGGTGCCATCTGTTGATCTGACCAACGCTTAGAGTACATAGCTTCAGAGAAGAACATAACGTTATCAGAAAGCTCGTAAGTACCAGCCATGCTTAAGTTTAAACGCTCCATTGGCGTAGATAAGAAACTAGAAGCTGAGTAGTTATAACGATCTGCATCAGTGAACTCATGATATTCACCACCACGACCACTTAAATCTGCGCCATTAGCACCCCAAATATGACCACCTTCAGAGTATGAACTACCTGCACAATATAGGCCGTCAGCACCTTCAGCGATAGGACAATCAGAGAAATCACGGTCTGCTTGGCTTGCATCGCCACGCTTAGTGTACTGAGCGTTAATAACAACATTACCTTTATCGAATGTGTTACCCATAGTGAAATCAAGGCTAGTTTCATCTGCATCGCCTTCACCAGAAATACCTGTTTGTACGTTTAGCTCTAAACCATCAAAGTCACGTTTTAAGATAACGTTTACAACACCAGCAATAGCATCTGTACCATATACAGCAGATGCGCCGTCTTTAAGTACTTCAACACGTTGGATCATTGAAACTGGAATGGTGTTTAAATCAACTGAAGATGCTGCACCAGTACCAGATGCAATCATACGACGACCGTTAACTAAAACAAGAGTACGGTTTGAACCAAGACCACGTAGGTTTACACGAGCGTTACCACCTGAACCATTGTTTACAGCAGCGTTAGTCATCGCGCCGCCAGATGCGGTCATTTTTTGTAAAACGTCATCAATAGATGTAGCGCCAGATGCGATAATAGATGAAGCATCAATAACACTTACTGGGCTAGCAGTTTCCATATCGGTACGTTTAATACGTGAACCGGTTACTGCAATTCTTTCTACTTTTTCTGCTTGTGCTTCTTCAGCCATTACACTAGCTGAAAAAACAGAACCTGTTGCTACAGTCGTTGCTGCAATTGTCAATAAGCCACGGCGAATAGCCTTAGCTGTTAAAGATACTGAACTCATTATAATACTCCCTTCGCTATGTCATATATAAAGTCATAACGTTATATTTTTTATTTTTTAGGTTAAACATTTAATTAACCGAGAGCATTATTGTTAAATAAAATCACATTAGTCAACATCTATTACAAATTAATAACGTTTGAAATTAGAATGGTTACACTAAAAACTTAACACCTGTTATAAATATGTTAAATCATTATTTATCATACACTTAAATAAAATAACGCACCATATGTAACACCAGCATGATATATTTGTTAAACAAAGGTAACACCGAACATTAATTGTGAGCACAATTTGATCAAAAAGGTTAAATCTAATTTAAAATATAGAAAATAAATAAACATTAATGAGACAATATTTAACAAATAATTAACTTAAGTAACAAATTAAATTTTAAAAATATTTATTTATTCGTACACAATTTGACGAGTAAATTATAAAAATGTGCATTTTTAGGCATATTAAAAGCAAAGAATATGAAAAATCAGTGTGTGTTTGATAAACAGCCAAAGAATAGCTGCATATAAAGTGAATTAAACAAGAATAACTATGCAAAAAGTAACAAGGTTGTGATGAAAAGAGAAATTAAAGCAGCCAGATAAGATAATGCAGCAATGGGATTGCTTGCTTCCTCTTAAACTGACATTGGATACTATTTGATTTAAGTAAAATAAGTCTTCGTCAACATTGCACAACAAAAAAGGAGCCATAAGGCTCCTTTTAGCGTCATTCAATTAAGAATTAACGAGTGCGTGCACATAACTCTTCAGCACTGAAGAAGTAAGCAACTTCACGCTCAGCAGATGCTACAGAATCAGAGCCGTGAGCAGCGTTCTCATCGATGCTTTCAGCGAAATCAGCACGGATAGTTCCTTCAGCAGCTTCAGCTGGGTTAGTAGCACCTAAAATTTCACGGTGAGCTAGAACAGCATTTTCGCCTTCAAGCGTTTGAACCATGATTGGGCCAGAAGTCATGAATGCAACTAAAGCACCAAAGAAAGGACGTTCGCTGTGCTCAGCGTAGAAGCCTTCAGCTTGCTCTTTGCTTAAGTGAACCATTTTAGCAGCAATGATTTTCAGGCCAGCAGTTTCAAAACGGTTGTAGATAGCGCCAATGTGGTTTTTTGCAACAGCATCAGGCTTAATGATAGAAAAAGTACGTTCGATAGCCATGAAAAGCTTCCTTCTTAAATATACGGGTTTTAAATTCGCGCGGATTATACGAAATTTACGCCAACATGCATAGGGTTAATAGCGTCACATAATCAAAATGTAACCTTGTGACCTAGGTAATACAGAAATTGTGATAAGCCTCAAGCCAATTTAGCCATAAACAAAGCTAATTAAAGCCACGACTATAACTCAAAGGTTGCAGTGAGTAGCTAGGCTAACAGCTTTGTTTAACCAACTTTGCTCAACCAAAGTGTAATTGAGACTGTAAATAGCTCCCCAGCATGACCCCAAGAGCTTTAACAAATTCATCTTTGGGCATTGAACAAGCAATCGCAGGAGTAAGAGAAGGATATAATATTTTATCAAGCAGACTGTTTATCAGCATAAAAATGACCATATCAGCGGCTTTTTGTTGCACTTTGGTCGCCTTGCCATCCGACGCCATAAAATTAAGTAGCAATTGTGATAGGCGCTGGTAAGCCTCATTTCTATCTAATGAAGGATTAGTGAAAATGGTATTAGGGTGAAGCCTAGCGTTAAGGTGTATCGTTCTAAAAACGCTTTTTCTTTCATCTAAAAAGTGGAATGTTGCCTGACAAAGATGTGTTACTTGTTGTTCTAACCCATCACAGTCGTGGCATTCGAGCTCTGTGATAAAGTTGCCAAGCTCCTGGCCAAAATCATCATATAACAATGGCAATAGCGCCTCTTTATTTTCAAAGCGACGATAAAACGTTCCAACCGAAACCCCTGCCCCTTCAGCCAGTTCCTTTATGCTGATGTGTTCAAAGTACTTGACCTTCAATGCCCGTTGCAAAGACTGTAAAAACTTGTCATGCGTGACTTGGCTACGTTTTTGTTTAGGGCGTAAATCTGGTGCTGACATTCATATTTTCCATTGAAAAAAACAGAGGTTGATAGACTATTTTGCATCATACAATTTATGATGCAAAAACTCTAACATATAAGATTTAGCACCAACGATAATCTTGATGCCCTGTTCGTCAAGCGAATCTCAAAAAGCAACGCATAAGCATTAGTCACAAAAAAAAAGCAACGACACATGTCATTGCTTTATGGTTTTAACAGGAAGCATTATGACTTCCTTAGTTGATTTATTATTAACTATAATGAATCACTGTAGCCGACTGAGGATTACCCTTCACTTACCATATTAATGGTGTACTTAGGGATATCAATCACCATATCACAGTCAACAACTTTAGCCTGGCAAGATAAACGGCTTTCTGGCTCTAACCCCCATGCTTTATCAAGCATATCGTCTTCTAGCTCATCACTTTCTTCAAGCTCATCAAAGCCTTCACGAACAATACAGTGACATGTAGTACATGCACATGACTTTTCGCAAGCATGTTCAATATGGATACCGTTTTTAAGTGCAACATCTAAAATAGTTTCACCTACTTCAGCTTCTAACACAGCACCGTCTGGGCACAGCTCTTCATGGGGTAAAAAAACTAACTGCGGCATTTTATCACCTATATATTATCGACAGACTGACCTTTCAGTGCTGCTCGAATAGAATTATCCATACGACGTGAAGCAAACTCTTGGGTTTGTTCATCTAGTGCTTCAATCGCTTTTTCAATAGCATCGGTATCATCACCTTGAGCGGTTATTTGTAACTGTTCAATGGCAGCATGAATTTGTGCTTGTTCTTCGGTATTAAGTAAATCTGCGTCTTTTGCTAATGCAGCAGATAAAGTTTCAACCACTCTTGAAGCTTCAACTTGTTGTTCTGCCAGCATTCTGCGCGTGATGTCATCTTTAGCATGCTTCATTGAATCTTTCAGCATAGTCGCTATTTCAGTATCAGATAAACCAAATGAAGGTTTTACTTGAATCGTTGACTTAACTTCCGTTGACTTTTCCATCGCTGTGACACTCAGTAAACCATCAGCATCGACTTGGAATGTGACACGAATGTGCGCAGCACCTGCCGCTAGTGCAGGAATACCATTTAAAGTGAAACGTGCTAATGAACGACAGTCATCCACTAACTCACGTTCACCTTGGACCACATGGAAAGCCATGGCAGTTTGGCCATCTTTAAATGTGGTAAACTCTTGAGCTCGTGCAACAGGGATAGTGGTATTACGGGTTACGACTTTCTCAATCAGTCCCCCCATAGTCTCAATGCCTAACGACAGTGGAATAACATCAAGCAATAATAAATCTGATTCAGGTTTATTGCCCACTAAAATGTCAGCTTGAATCGCTGCACCAATAGCCACAACACGATCGGGATCAATTGATGTTAATGGCGTTTTACCAAAGAAACGTTCGACTTGTTCACGTACTAAAGGTACACGAGTAGAACCACCAACCATAACCGTTTCAATGATTTCATCAGTGGTGACTTCAGCGTCACGTAATGTTCTACGGCAACTGGCAATCGTTTTCTTAACAAGTGAACCGATAAGCCCTTCAAATTCAGCTTTAGAAACATCAGCAGTTAATACATCACCGTTTTCTAACGTAATACTCGCCGTGCTGGTTTCATCATTAGTTAGCTGCTCTTTGACTCGTCTAGATTCAATCAATAACTGTCTATTTAATGAAGCAGTTAATTCAGTCAACCCCATTGCGCTTTGTAAGTGATTACGCAACAGATGATCAAAGTCATCACCGCCAAGCGCTGAGTCGCCGCCAGTAGCTAATACTTCAAACACACCTCTATTCAAACGAAGAATAGAAATATCGAAGGTTCCCCCACCTAAATCATAGATGGCAATAACGCCTTCTTGTTTAGTGTCTAAACCGTAAGCAATAGCAGCAGCCGTGGGTTCATTTAATAAACGTAAAACTTTAACTCCCAGAAGCTCTGCTGCATCTTTAGTGCCTTGACGCTGCGCGTCATCGAAATAAGCAGGTACTGTAATGACAACACCTTCTAAGTCACCGCCAAGGGTTTTTTCGGCTCTTGAGATTAACGGCTTTAAAATTTCAGCTGAAACTTGGACTGGATTCACTGCGCCTTGCGCCGTGTTAAATACAGGTAGCCCGTTTTCACTTGCGGTAAAATCATATGGCAAGTTTTGCTCTGCAGACTGAATGTCTTTTAAGCTGCGCCCCATAAAACGTTTGACTGAGACAATGGTATTTTTAGGATCTTGTGCAGACTTAACTTGTGCCGCGTAACCCGTTTCGACACTATCAGAGCCGTAATGAACCACAGAAGGAAGTGAGTGTTGATTGTCATTATCTGGCAAGGTTGACGCTTCACCACTTCTAACAGCTGCAACCAAAGAGTTAGTTGTACCTAAATCGATGCCAACTGCAAGTCTGTGCTGGTGAGGTGCGGCGCTTTGGCCGGGCTCTGCAATTTGAAAAAGGGCCATATTAATCCAGTTATTTTGAGGGAAAAAGAACCATTAATTGTAGATAGCAAAAAGCTCTGTAATTGACAGAGCTCAGCGTTAATCTAGCAATGAATCTTCAACTCTTGCTAATTCATCCTGCAATTTTGCCATAAATTTCAGCTTTCTGATCTGATCAGCTGCAGATAAATCATCATTTTCTGCATTAGTGGCTAATAATTGGGCAAGGGATTGCGATAGGGTTTTCTCGTAGTCAGCAAATGATTGATATAAATCTTCGATTAAGTCATCAGCTTGCTGGCTATCTTTAATATCTTCTAACGCTTCACGCCATTCCATTTGCTGCATTAAGAAAGCAGTATCTTTCACTGTTGTAGTTTCATGGCTAATATCAACACCACGAAGACTTAACATATGTTCAGCGCGCTTTAATGGGTTTTTAAGCGTTTGGTATCCGTCGTTAACTTGCGCAGTGCGTTGCACTGATAACAGTTTTTGTTGTTCAGACTCGCTGGCAAATTTATCAGGATGAACCGCCCTTTGCAGCTCGCGATAGCGCTCTGCAAGGTTGGCGGTGTCGATATCAAAGGAAGGTGTTATTTGAAATAATTCAAAGTAATTCATTGGCAGATATCATGCTCTTTTTGGGTAAATGACAGTAAAGCTTTATGTGTATTAGATTACACAGTAAAGCTTTCACCACAACCACATTCACCTTTGGCATTAGGGTTGTTAAATTGGAAACCTTCGTTCAGGCCTTCTTTAACAAAGTCTAATTCAATGCCTTGTAAATAAATAAAACTCTTGGCATCGATGATGATATTAACGCCTTCTATTTCGTAAATCTCATCATCGTCGTTTGCTTCATCAACAAACTCAAGCACATAAGCCATACCAGAACAGCCAGATGTTCTTAACCCTAGGCGTAAACCCAAGCCTTTTCCTCGATTAACTAGGAAAGATTTCACTCGTTCAGCCGCAGCTGGGGTCATTGTAATTGCCATCTTAACTCCGGTATTACTTGTCTTGCTTTGATTTGTACTCATCTAATGCTGCTTTAATAGCGTCTTCCGCTAAAATAGAGCAATGGATTTTAACAGGAGGTAAAGCAAGCTCTTCTGCGATATCAGCATTCTTAATTGTTGCTGCTTCATCAACACTTTTGCCTTTAACCCACTCAGTTACGAGCGAACTTGACGCGATTGCACTACCACAACCATAAGTTTTGAATTTAGCGTCTTCAATGATGCCGTTTTCGCCAATTTTAAGTTGAAGCTTCATCACGTCACCACATGCTGGTGCACCAACCATACCTGTTACCACTGAAGGGTCATTTTTATCAAATGAACCAACGTTACGTGGATTTTCATAATGTTCGATTACTTTTTCGCTGTAAGCCATAACAATTCTGCTCCGTTTATCGCTATCGATAATAATGTATTAGTGATGTGCCCACTGAACTTGGTCCAGATCGATACCATCTTTAAACATCTCCCAAAGTGGAGACATTTCACGTAACTTACCGATAGAATCATCAATTACTTTAATTGCATGCTCGATTTCTTCATCAGTCGTAAAGCGACCAATTGAGAAACGAATTGAGCTGTGCGCCATTTCATCATTTAAGCCTAATGCACGTAGTACATAGCTAGGCTCCAAACTTGCAGAAGTACAAGCTGAACCAGACGATACGGCTAAATCTTTAAGGGCCATCATTAATGATTCACCTTCAACAAAGTTGAAGCTCACATTAAAGATGCCGCTGTAGCGCTGTTCCATATCGCCATTAATATAAGTTTCTTCGATATGTTTAATGCCATTCCATAACTTGTCACGTAGACGCAAAATGCGCGCATTATCTTCAATCATATCTTGCTTAGCGATAGCAGCGGCTTCACCTAAACCAACAATTTGGTGAGTTGCTAATGTACCACTTCGCATACCACGTTCATGACCACCGCCATGCATTTGAGACTCTAAACGAATACGTGGTTTACGGCGTACGTAAAGTGCACCGATACCTTTAGGTCCATACATTTTATGGCCAGAAATAGAAATCAGATCAACTTTAACTGTTTTAACATCAATCGGTAATTTACCTGCACTTTGCGCAGCATCCATATGGAAGAAAATACCTTTAGAGCGACATAGTTCACCAATCGCATTGATGTCTTGAATGACACCAATTTCGTTGTTCACGTGCATGATGCTCACTAAAATAGTGTCGTCACGCATTGCACCTTCAAGCACAGACATTGGGATAATTCCATTGTCACTTGGCTCTAAATACGTAACTTCAAAACCTTCACGCTCAAGTTGACGACAAGCATCAAGTGTTGCTTTATGCTCTGTCTTACTGGTGATGATGTGCTTGCCTTTCTTATTATAGAAATGTGCAATACCTTTGATTGCTAGGTTGCTTGATTCAGTCGCACCAGAAGTGAAAACGATTTCACGGTGATCAGCATTGATTAAATCAGCTACTTGGTTACGAGCAATATCAACTGCTTCTTCGGCTTGCCAACCATAACGGTGAGAACGAGATGCTGGGTTACCAAACACACCGTCCATTGTCATAAATTGAACCATTTTGTCGGCAACACGTTTGTCGACAGGGGTTGTTGCGGCATAATCTAAATAGATAGGAAGCTTCATCATACACTCCGTACTGAGCGGTCATCTGTGCGACCACTTACAACGTACATATAATTGTTATCGATACATCAACACAAAATTACAAAGTAACTCTATGCTCATTCTGCATTTCGTCTTGCTTTAGTGAGATAAATTGCACATCGCGTTTATCCATTAATCCAGCAAGGGTAATGCCATCTAAAAATTCTGAAATCTGTTTACTTAAATCTCCCCACAAAGAGTGAGTGAGACAGCGGGAGCCACTTTGGCAATTCCCTTTTCCCTGACAACGAGTTGCATCAACTGACTCGTCTACAGCATGCACGACCATGCCAACAGAGATATCATTCGCTTCTTGCCCTAGGCGATAACCGCCACCTGGACCACGAACACTAGATACGAGACCATGTTTACGAAGTTTAGCGAAGAGTTGCTCAAGGTAGGAAAGCGATATTCCCTGCCTTTCAGAAATATCCGCTAAGGGAACTGGCCCGGTGGCTGAGTGAATAGCAACGTCCAGCATAGCTGTCACTGCGTAGCGACCTTTTGATGTCAGTTTCATAACGTATTTTGCTCCCATAAACTATAGGGCAATTTCATCATACCTGAGTATTTTAGTCAAGTATTTAACCCACTAAATTACTCAAGTATTTCCTCTCGTTCGCGTCTAACAATTTTAGGTCTAAAAATTTGCACGGCTATTTAACCTTTTTATAGTGCAAGATTCAATGCCAGTTACTCATTTATTAGGCGATAATGTGATAAAACGGCGCTGTGTCATAAAAATTTACATTGATCTTATTTATCTGCTCAAATAATAAAGCCGATACCCAAAATATGGGGATCGGCTTTATCGTTTTCAAGCTTCAAAAAGAATAAACAAACAAAAATAAATTGCCAGATAATTCAAAAAATGACCTAGATAATTGGGTCAAATTTGTCTATCTCTTGTTTACGTTTTTCAGCCGCTTCTTGTTCTGCTTCTGTAAAGTCATCAACATTCAACTCCGGCAATTTTTCAGTGCAAACTTCACCGCCCATGGTTTGCACCGCTTGACAGATTTCTTGCACTTTTGAGTCCATCAAATGCATATGATCAAGCATTTGGCCAATTGCACTCGCTACAGGATCTGGGTTATCTGGTGATACCGCATAGGCATCAAACCCATACTTCTTCGCCATCGCACTGCGACGCTCTGTTTGCTCTTTTGACTGTGCCGAAGGCGACGCAACAACCCGACCAGGGATCCCCACCACGGTGGTATCTTTGGCCACATCTTTAACAACAACTGAGTTTGAACCAACCCTTGCGCCGTCGTGCATAGTAATTGGACCCAGTATTTGTGCCCCTGCACCAATAACCACATTGTTCTCTAATGTTGGGTGACGTTTACCCGCTTGCCAAGTTGTCCCACCTAAGGTGACACCATGATATAAAGTGCAATCATCGCCAATTTCTGCCGTTTCTCCAATCACAACACCCATGCCATGATCGATAAAAAAGCGTCTTCCTATGGTTGCACCAGGATGTATTTCAACGCCAGTTAACCAACGCGAAAAGGTCGATAAACATCGTGCCAATAAATGCCACTTTGCATTCCATAGCTTATTACTAATGCGATGGATCCATATCGCATGCATGCCAGGATAGTTTACTAAAATTTCAAAACTACTGTTCGCCGCAGGATCGCGGTGATAAATAGATTCGATATCTTCCTTTAATCGCGCTATCACGCCCATGTTACAGTCCTTCTTTTACCACTCAGTTGTACGTCAAATTTAAGTTAACAATGGCTTATGAAGCTTTATCGTCTTTGCTTTTTTCTTGTGGCATTTTTTTATCGATAGAAGTCAAAATGCCACGTAAAATATTCATCTCAGCGGTTTCAATTCGAGCACGACTGAATAAACGCTTTAATTTAGTCATGATTTGGCCAGGATGATTTTTGATAATAAAATTTGTTTTCGTCAGGGTAGACTCTAAATGAACATAAAAGCGCTGTAGATCCTCAGAAAGTGGATATTCTTCTTCAATCGTTTCTTGCTCATCTAATGCTAAATGCGCCATACGGGTTTCGTAACAAATAATTTGTACGGCTTGAGCCAAGTTTAATGAACTGTACTCAGGATTAGCAGGAATAGACACATGATAAGTACACTCTTGCAGTTCTTCATTGCTCAGACCATGGTTCTCACGACCAAATACGATGGCTACTGGCCCTTTAGCACTTTCCAATGCTAATTTTTCACCAGCTTCTTTTGGGACAAGCATTGGCCAATCAAGGGTTCGACTACGTGCACTGGTCGCAATAACCAAGCTACAGTCTTTAATCGCCTCAGTTAACGAGTCAACAATGGTGATATCTTTTATCAAGTCAGCTGCACCTGCAGCAAGTGCAATTGACTGACCATCAGGTTGAACTCGTGGCTCGGCTAAATATAAGTTAGATAAGCCCATGGTTTTCATGGCTCTTGCGGTAGAGCCGATATTTCCGGGATGAGAGGTCCCAACTAAAACAACGCGAATATTACTTAACATCAAACTACTTTTTCATTCAAAAAAACACTTTGCGGATAGTAACACAAGCTGCAAATAATTCCTTATATGAAAATCTGCATTTGATAAACCTGCTAAAATGCGTATAATTGCGCGGCTGATTTATTCGTTCTTTAACATCCAGGGGATTGCTATGCATCCGATGCTGACTATTGCCACGCGCGCTGCACGCGCTGCGGGCCAAACTATTATGCGCGCCTATACTGAACTCGACAAAGTTGAAGTTGATTCAAAAGGTCTAAATGACTTTGTAACAAGTGTAGACAAGGAAGCAGAAGCTACCATTACATACCAGATTCGTAAATCTTACCCAGATCATACGATTGTTGGTGAAGAGGCCGGTGAAAATCGCGGCACTAATAAAGATTATGTATGGATAGTCGATCCTTTGGATGGTACCAACAACTTCGTTCGTGGTATCCCACATTTTGCAGTATCTATCGCAGTTCAATATAAAGGCAAAATTGAAGTTGCCGTTATTTATGATCCTGTTCGTGAAGAATTATTCTCTGCAGTTCGTGGCCAAGGTGCTAAATTAAACGAATTCCGTTTACGCGTAACTGGCGTTAATGAACTAACTAATACTGTTATTGGTACAGGTTTCCCGTTCAAGTCTCGTCAACACACCGAAACTTACATGAACATCCTAGGTGAAGTATTCCCTGTATGTGCTGATATCCGCCGTGCGGGTTCTGCAGCACTAGACCTTGCGTATGTTGCTGCTGGTCGTTTAGATGGCTTCTTTGAAATTGGTCTAAAGCCATGGGACATCGCAGCTGGCGACTTAATTTGTCGTGAGTCAGGCGGTACTGTTACTGACTTTACCGGTAACCATAATTACTTAGCTTCAGGCAACGTTGTTGCAGGTTCACCAAAAGTGACTTCTGAACTTGTTAAAATTATGCGTCCTTTATTAAATGAAGGCCTAAAACGCTAGTCGTTATCCCTTTTTTAAAAACCGCCTAACATCCGTTATTGGCGGTTTTTTTATGCCTGTAATTTGCCGCAATTGTATCGACAACTTCAGATAAATTTACCTTTTATGATCTGGATCACTGAGCAAAGTCTCGCCTAGCAGAATATACTGAATTATCAATTAGATTCTAATAAGAGATATCCATTATTATGCCGCTCCCTATCCTTCGCCAAATCGGCATCAAAAGTTTGAAAAGTGTCGAACATGTCGTTTTGTTCATTATTTCTGTCGCCACGGTATTTGCTATCGGCGAAGAAATCATGCACATGTTCGAGATAAGAACTGTAGAACTAGCTGACTTACTGCTGTTATTTATCTATCTTGAAGTATTAGCCATGGTCGTTAACTACCTCGAGTCAGGTAAGTTACCTATTCGAATGCCAATTTATATTGCGATTGTTGCTCTAGCTCGTTACTTGATTCTTGATATGAAAGGCATGGATGACTGGCGAATATTGGCAATCTCAGTATCAACCATTGTTCTTGCTTGTACCGTTATTGTCATACGTTGGGGACAGTTGAAGTTACCTTACCCCAAAAATAAAGATTTAGATCATTAGAATGACACGAGATAAAGCGTAACCTTAAAAGCGATAAGTGACTAACTTATCGCTTTTTTTGTCGATGTTGATTAGTATGAATTAGCTACAAACTGAATAACACAGAGCAAACATAAAACGGAGTTGCAATCTCATGTCTAACGAACACACTGGATTTGAAGAAAAACGTCAATCTTTACGCGTCGACATGGAAGCAGAGCGTATTTTACTGCATTGGATTGATGCAAATGGTCAGTCACATGAAGACTTTGGTGTATGTATCGATTTAGCCCGAAAAGGCATCCTCATCGACTATAAAACTGCATTCTCATTAGGCGATTTAATCGCAATTACCTTCAATCATCAAACTGACAAGCAAAACACCATTAAGGGGCAAGTTTGTCGATGCACTCAAGCGTCTGTACATAGTTATCATATTGCGATGCAATTGCTTTAAATTGGTGTTGATTAAAATTGCGCAATAAATATAAAACTGATGATTTAAAAAGTAATTATTGAACTATCCTTAGATAAAGAAGACGTTAACCATCATCTTAATAAAGGCAAGGTTATGATAATACTCGTTGGTGGAGAAAAAGGCGGTAGTGGAAAAAGTTGTTTAGCACAAAACCTAGCCGTCTATGTAACAGAGACATTTAACGCTAACGTGTTAATGGTGGATTGTGACCCTCAACGCACCACATCAGATTGGATACAAGCCCGTAATACCAAAGCCGAACTGAAACCCATTAATTGCATTCAGCTTTACGGTAAAATCCGCAATGATTTACTTAGTCTCGGCGAGCGCTTTGATTATGTCATTGTCGATTGTGGCGGCCAAGATAACCTAGCGATGCGAGCAGCAATGTCTGTTGCAACCTACGTTGTCATCCCATTAAGACCTAAACGCCGCGATTTAAAAACCTTACCGCATATGGAAGATATGCTAAGCACCTGTAAAATGGTCAACCCGAAAATGGTCGCCACTATTGTTATCAGTCAATGCCCTTCTCTACCCTCACAATTTAAGCGTATTTTAGAAGCTAAAGACGTGGTTAAATCATTTGGCTTAACAGCCCTTGATGCCATTACCTTTAACCGTAATATCTATGATGACAGCGAAGAAAGTGGTGCCTCAGTGCTTGAAGTTGACCCTGAAGGAAAAGCGGCTCAAGAAATTCGTGCAATCGCGAAAGAGTTATTTGCTATTCCACCTGATAATAATTTTGAGTTTTAAGCGTTTAATCTCATTGTTTTATGCATTTAATATTATTTGTTTTATGCCTTAACTATAAGTGCAACAAAAGACAACCTAAATGAAATCAATGAAAACCTCCCTTTCGACTCTCATATACCTCACTTGTGCCTAAGTAAAGTTATCGAGTTAATGGTATCATTAGGCTAATTTTAAGATTTTAATCTGAGTGAACTCTGAGTCATGACACAAGCTAACAATCCACTTCATGGTATGAAACTTGAAACTATCGTCACTGAGCTTGTCGATAAGTATGGGTGGGAAGAACTAGGCAGCCGTATCAATATCCGCTGCTTTAACGATAACCCGAGTATCAAGTCTAGCCTAAAGTTTTTACGTAAAACACAATGGGCTCGCGATAAAGTTGAATACCTGTGGCTTAAAACGAATAAGTTGCCTTTACCCGCACCTAAACCTTATGTCGAAAAAAGTGACAATAAACCCGCAACAAGCACGACACACACTAATAAGAGCACTGCTGGCGTGAATGCAGACATCTGGGGCAAGTAACAGCGAGCCTAACACGTACCGCACTGTTTTCAATATTTGGCGCTAAATTTACTTGGAGCGGCTAAGTGGCCTATAAGGTACGAAGTGATGTTCGTTGAAAATGATTAATACTATCGCGTTCAGATAAGCCCGGTACGGTTCACGATGACTCATTTGCATTACATTCACAGCGGATACGCTGTGAATATCGCCACCAATAAAAGCGTAACCCAAAAAGCACCACAGCACTCACCATTACATCGGAAATTCGAATATTAAACGCCAGACTTGTAGCTCACCATCCGTTTGGTAACTTACCCCAAATCTATCTGTACTAAACCAGCCCCAACCTAGCGGCTTAGACAGAGCCAATGTCGCACCGATTTCGTAAGTACTTGATGTTTGTAAATCATCATCTAATGGCGTTATAAATTTTAGCTTATTGAAGTACCAGCGGCCCGCAACAAATAACCGTGGTTCAACGGTATACTCGCCCCAATCCCAATGTTGCCCTACACCAAAATCTAGACCAGTTTGAAGCACTGAATAACTTTCTGAGCTATCGTTGATACTGCTTTTATAGCCAGCGTAGTAAACACGATTTACCCAAATAGGCGTGTACTTGGGTTCGGCGACTTCATATAAAGCCGATATACCTGTTGAGAATATGCCAACATTACTGGAATTAGAAAAATTGTGGCCATAGCCTAAATCAAGGTATGACTCTAAGGTTAGTTGCTCATCATAAAACCATTTATACTCAATACCTGGCGTAATGGTCATGGTACCAACATTGTCAGGTAATTCACCTTCAGGAAGATCGCTGAAAGAATAATCAAAAAAGCCTAACGAAATAGGTAACCTTAACGTTAAAACATGGTCTTCTGATTCTTCAATATCAAATGCAAAGGGAATATTGACTACTGCAGCATTTTGCCCAGAGGCTCGGTATATACCGCTACCTATGTAGTTAGCAAACGCATAATGGTTCACATCTGGGTTATTCGAGTCAGCGGCATAACACGTTACACAAACCGACAAACCAATAAAAAGCGCTGCAAATGCTTTTTCAACGCTTCTTGATGTGTCTGAACAGGTAGATTTCAATTTTGTAAAAACCATGGGTTAACGATGATGTCCAGAATGATTATCTACTCTCATTTCTCATCATCGATAAAATGGTGCTCAGTCATCATATGACCCAGCTCAGTAGATTTTGTTTTCAAGTAATCCTCATTGTAGCGGTTTTTACCCACTTGCAAAGGCACTCTTTCAACAACTTCGATGCCAACGGCTTGCATCGCTTTCACTTTGCGAGGGTTGTTAGTCATCAACTTAACCTTACTGACCCCAATTTGTTTCAGCATTGGCTCGATCATGTCGTATTTACGCATATCAGCTTCAAAACCTAAACGTTCATTAGCTTCGACGGTATTCGCACCTTGATCTTGTAATTCATAGGCGCGAATTTTATTCAGCAAGCCTATACCACGCCCTTCTTGACGCAAATATAAAATAAAGCCTTGGCCTTTTTCAGCAATATTTTGCATTGCTGTTTGTAACTGGAACCCGCAATCACAACGTAAACTAAATAGCGCATCACCTGTCAGGCATTCAGAGTGAATGCGGCCTAACATGGCTTCAGTTGAGGTAAGTTCGCCATAAGTTAACGCCACATGTTCTTTACCAGTTTCTGTATCTTCAAAACCATGCATAGCAAATACGCCCCAAGGCGTAGGTAACTTAGAAGTGGCGATATATTTAATCGACATGGATAAACCTTTAAGACAACGCTCAATCCTTGAGACTGATCATCCTTGAACTGACGTTATGTCATGAAAACTTCGAATACTGGATTAGAATTTTGCAGGAGCAAAACCAGTAACAACTTTGATATTCATTTCACGGCCTACAGCCGTCATAGGATGAACAACCACTAGACCTTTTACCGATTTTTTTAATTTACCCATGTCAGCTTGTTCAGCTTTGGTGAGCTCACGGCTAAATTTCAAACCTTTGATATCTTGGCCTTGCTTGTTCAATAAACGAGACTGCTGATTTTTCAAACTGGCAATACGTTTAGTCACTGTAGCAATTTCTTTCTTAAACTGCATGATAACGGCTTTGTCTTCACGAGCTTCAGCGGCAGCAAGCTTACGACGAAACTTCTCTGCTTTATCATTTAATGTTTGCAGTTCTTGTTTTAAATTCATTTCTTTACCTTAAATTCTTTCATGCTATCGATAGCAAAAAGTTGTTTTGTTATCGAACAACACTTTTTCGAACGCAAATTATATACCTAAAGCGGCTGAATAAGCTAACTTCAAAACTTGTTACAGTGCATAATTTTGTGCATTACTGCAGCTAAATTGACCTTTAAGTTCAATAAGGTGTTAAATGCACTATCATTAATTGAGCCTGATGGATCTGTGGCCAAGTGATTAACGGACTCAATTTTCCTTTTGGGATATTCTTTAATATGCATAACAATAATAATTTACATCAAAATCTATCTAATCAAACCCAGCATCATGCAGGTTTTACTTTAATAGAGTTGGTTGTGGTCATCATTATATTGGGGATCATTGCTGTTATTGCTGCACCGAGGTTTTTATCCGTTGCTGATGAAGCTCACGCATCAGGAATACAAGGTGTATCTGGCGCTTTTGAAGGCTTTGATGAATTAGTATTTGCCAAGTCTGCCATATTAGGGATCGAGAAAAATGATCGAAATAGTAGTTCAAGCTCTACTGACAGCCAAGGTGGATTTTATTTAGAAACAGGTGAATTTGTCCAAACCATATTTGGCCATCCTTGGTTATATAATCAAGATGCATTGACGTATTTACTTGATGCGAGCTTACAAGATGAAGGCCAGAATCAACCTGATAAAGAATGTGTTACCAATAGTGATTTTTGCTTCATGTTATTTGAAGGCTCCAGTGGCCCCACCAGCATTGGAGTTGCCTATATCCCAGGTAACTCTGTCGCAGTTTATTACCCTTCTTACAGCGTAAGTGACCAATGCTTTGCTTATTATGTATTTGACAGAACAGACAATAATGTCATTATCGGTGAAACGATTACCGGTTGTTAAATATGCCGACTAACTTAGCACAATCAACTGACTCAAATCGTGAACCACTTGATTAGCGCTACCTTTCCATTTAAGGCTTGGGTCGGCAAGATCTTGCTCAAATTTGCCATCAATTAACACATTTACGTAAGCTAGTACTTGTTGCTGCTTTAAAGACATTTCCGCTAATTGGTAGCCACTCCACAACCAGATATCTTTATCTGGGCACTCACGCTTCACTCTTTTTACTAGCGCTAACATAGCAGGCAAATTATCCGCAAATAAAGGATCACCACCAGATAAAGACAAACCACGACGTTTAATCCGTGTATCTTGTAAATCTGCAATCACTTGATCTTCCATCGCTTGAGTAAATTCATTACCTGAGCGTGGGTCCCAAGTTGATTGGTTATAACAGCCACGACATTGGTGCTCACATCCAGCTACGAATAAGGTACAACGCGTACCAGGTCCATTTACCACATCGACTGGGTAATACTGATGAAAATTCATAACTTTATACCTTTAAAAAGCTAATGCACTGGAGTCAACTGTCTTAAAATATGCTGTTTAATACCATATCTAGCACTTAGTGACTTATTCCTAGCAGTCCTATTTCAACTCGCCTTATTTGATCTCGCCCTTTTAAGACTTTAGCCACTCAAAAGATAAGGCGCTATTCAGCGCCTTATTGTTTTTGATATGACATAGAACGAGTACTAGATATGTTTAACCCGGCGTTTTACTTCTTCTTGCTTACCATGGTTAAACGGTCTGGCATCTGGGCTACCTAAGTAACCACATACTCGACGAGTTACTGACACTCTACTTGGCTCATGGTTGCCACATTTAGGACAGACAAAGCCTTTACTTGTACAGTTAAACTCACCAACAAAGCCGCAATCATAACATTCATCAATAGGTGTATTGGTACCGTAGTATGGCACTCGGCTATAGCTGTAATCCCAAACGTTTTCTAATGCTTCAACGTTATGTTGCATATTAGGGAACTCGCCATAACAAATAAATCCACCGTTTGTTAGCTCAGGATATGGCAATTCAAAGTCAATTTTATCGTATGGGTTTACTTTCTTTTCCACATCTAAATGGAAACTATTGGTGTAATAGCCTTTATCTGTCACACCTTCAACCACACCAAACTGTTTTGCATCCAACTGGCAAAAACGGCTGCATAGATTTTCGCTTGGCGTGCTGTATAAACTAAAGCCATAACCTGTTTCAGCCTTCCACGACTCCGTGGCACGCTTCATAACATTAATAATTTCAACGGCTTTAGTACGCAGTAGCTCACTATCAAATACATGCTCTTCTGTGCCGTAAAGAGCATTAATTGTCTCATGAAGTCCGATATAACCTAATGAAATAGACGCACGACCATTTTTGAAGATTTCAGAAATATCATCATCAGCTTTTAAACGAACACCACATGCGCCTTCCATATATAAGATTGGCGCTACGCGGGCCTTAACCCCCACAAGACGAGCAATACGAGTATCTAACGCTTTACGTGCTAAAGTCATTCTCTCATCAAGTAATGCAAAGAAGGCTTTTTCATCGCCTTTAGCTTCGATTGCGATTCTAGGTAAGTTAAGGCTAACCACACCTAAATTATTACGGCCTTCATGAATTAACTCGCCATTCTCTTCATATGTACCTAAGAAAGAGCGACAGCCCATTGGCGTTTTAAACGAACCAGTAACACGTTCAACTTGCTCGTAATTTAAAATATCAGGGTACATGCGCATCGTGGCACATTCTAAAGCCAGCTTTTTAATATCGTAATTACTGTCAGCCGCTTTATGGTTTACGCCATCACGAATGGCAAATACAAGTTTTGGGAACACCGCGGTTTTACGGTTTTTACCAAGGCCTGCCATACGTACTGTTAGTATCGACTTTTGAATTAAGCGTGACTCCCAGCTGGTACCTAGACCAAAACCAAACGTCACAAACGGAGTCTGACCATTAGCAGTGTGCAGAGTGTTCACTTCATATTCTAATGACTGGAATGCGTCATGACATTCTTTTTCAGTTTGCGCCATAGCAAATGCTTCCACATCGCTCACGCCCCACTCTTTACCAATCACCAATTGTTTCTGGTAACTCTTTTGCACAAATTCCGCTAACACTTCATCGATACGGTTAATCGTTGTGCCGCCGTAAATATGGCTAGCAACTTGGGCAATAATCTGCGCAGTGACCGCTGTGGCAGTTGAAATTGATTTTGGTGTATCAATTTCGGCATTACCCATTTTAAAGCCATGGGTCATCATGCCTGCTAAATCAATTAACATGCAGTTAAACATCGGGAAGAAAGGCGCATAATCTAAATCATGATAATGCAGTTGACCCGATTCATGAGCAGCTACAATGTCTTTTGGTAACAAGTGTGATTTAGCATAATGCTTGGCTACAATACCCGCGAGTAAGTCGCGTTGTGTAGGAATAACTTTAGCGTCTTTATTAGCATTTTCGTTCAAAATTGAGCTATCACTTTGCTCAACTAACCCACGAATTTCACAGTTAAGTTTACTTTTTGCTTCACGGCAAATATCACGATCGTGACGGTATTCAATATAATGACGTGCAACCTCTTTATGAGGCCCTTCCATTAATAGATTTTCCACTAAATCTTGTAAATGGTGAATTTGTACTTCTTCTTCGTTCGCGACTTGATTTCGGATTACACCCGCAATGGTAGCGGCGTAATCAACATCAGCATGACCTGTAGCCGTCGCCATTGCAGCAACGATGGCATCCCTAATTCTAGACTCATCAAATACAGTCCGACAACCGTCCCTTTTAATTACTACAGGCATTACTTTTACTCCATTTATGCACAGGATATAAACACTATATATCCACAACAAGAAACCAATAAACACTAGATATGGTGTATTAAGCTATAACGAAGACTAGAAATCTATGATCTGGATCATAGTTTGATGAGGGGAAGTGAAATGAAAAATATTACTGCCAAGCTCTGCACTATTTGGCAAAACAGAGCTTGACCGAGTAATTGAAAAACGTTATCGCCCTAAAGCAGAGTTGATTAAATGAGCAGTTTGACGCACAGACTGCCTGCCAGCTTCAATGGCTTCTGCCGCACGATGAAACTCCATGGTGCCTATATCAGCAAGCTGAGGAACTAAGCAAACATCAGGTGGATCGCCCATCAGTCTGGCACGTTTATGGCGCTGCTCTAGAATATCCATTGACTGAGACATCACTGCAATCATGCCTGGGTGGGATTTAGTCGACATCGAAAACTTCTCTGAAAAGCTAGCAATGTACTCTTTACCTTTACCCAGAATATCCATAAAAGCAGAGTCTGGCTCTTTGCCTTCTTGTTGTTGTTTTTCTAACGCTGTAGGAGCACGGCTTTTCATCTGTTGTGGCAACATATGCATACTGTTACGGCGATGGCCGTTTAAATCAACAGCAATGACCACATCAACTCCCATCGCACGACACATTGATACTGGAACAGGATTCACCACAGCGCCGTCGACTAGCCATCTGTCTTCTAGTTGAACAGGTGGTAAAAAACCTGGCATTGAACATGATGCTCTAACAGCGTGTCGTAAATCCCCTTCTTTAAACCAAATTTCTTGTCCGGAGTATAAATCAGTTGCCACCGCTGAGAATGGTTTTTTCAGTTGTTCAATTTTTAGCTCACCAATTCGGCCAGCCAGCACATCAAAAACTTTTTCACCGCTTATCAGCCCGCCTTTACGCCAGCTTAAATCCATCAGACCTAAAACATCCCAACTGGAAAAACCACGCACCCACGCTTCTAGCTCATCAAGATGATCATTGGCATACGCTGCACCTACCAATGCACCAACTGAACATCCTGCAATTTTATCTGGATGTATTCCCATTTCAGCCAGTTCTTTCAACACACCGATATGGGCCCAACCTTTAGCTGCGCCACTACCCAGTGCCACACCGACTCTTAATGGTTTATTTACCGCAGGCTCATTTTCATGCTCCGACATCTTTTACATCCCTTGTAGCTTAATTTGACTCAATTAATCTTATAAACTCAGCATAACTGAGCCTTTAGCTGTTGGCTATCGCCTAGCATACACGTTATAATATCTGGCTATCATTTTTTAGGGGATTTACCTTTGTTATTTACCGATTTTTCTTTAGACAAACGCTTACTTGAAAGTCTAAAGCATATGGGCATTTCTGAGCCAACCGAAATTCAGCAGCAAGCCCTGCCAATTGCCTTAGCAGGTAAAGATTTAATGGCATCTTCAAAAACCGGTTCAGGTAAAACCTTGGCGTTTTTGTTACCCGCTCTTCAGCGTGTTATTTCAACAAAAGCGCTTTCTAAAAAAGACCCTCGTGTGTTGATATTACTACCGACAAGGGAATTGGCTCAGCAAGTATACGGTCAATTACGTTTATTAGTGGCAAATACCCAGTATAAAGCGGTCAGTATTTTAGGAGGGGAAAACTTTAATGATCAAGCTAAATCGTTATCTCGTGACCCTCACTTTATTGTGGCTACACCCGGGCGTATCGCTGATCACTTAGAGCAACGTCATCTTTACTTAAATGGCTTAGAGCTCCTTATTCTTGATGAAGCCGACCGAATGCTTGATTTAGGTTTTGCGCCGCAATTAAAAGCCATTAACGAAGCTGCAGATCACAAACGTCGACAAACATTAATGTTTTCAGCCACGTTAGATCATGACCATATTAATGATATTGCTGCCACATTACTTAAAACGCCGAGCCATGTCGCCATTGGGGCATCTCATAACGAGCATAAAGACATTCAGCAACGTGTGTATTTAGTTGACCACTTAGATCATAAGCAAGCCCTATTGCAGCACATTCTCAAAACCGAGCAGCATAAACAGGTCATCATATTTACAGCGACGCGTGCTGATACCGACCGATTAGCTAAATTACTTGCTGAGCAAGGATTGGAAACTGCCGCATTAAGTGGTGACTTAAACCAATCAGCTCGTAATCAGATCATGGACAAATTTAGCCGTGGTCAGCAGAAAATATTAGTTACAACGGATGTCGCCTCTCGTGGCCTAGATTTATTAAACGTGTCATTAGTGATTAACTTTGACATGCCTAAATTTGCCGAAGAATACGTCCATCGCATTGGCCGTACAGGTCGAGCAGGTGCTAAAGGTGATGCGATTTCTTTAGTCGGTCCTAAAGACTGGGACAGCTTTAAGAAAATCCAAGTATTTTTACGCAAGAATTTCGACTTTTCGACCATAGAGGGTCTTGAAGGAAAATTTAAAGGGTTAAAAGATAAGCCAAAAACGGGTAACAAAAATACCAAGGCCAATGACCCTAAAGCTGCCAATAAAAAGCGTAACACGGCTAAAAAGCCTAAAATTGCACCTAAACGGGATAAACGCTTTATTACTGGCGTCGATATTGGTGATGCGCCAATGCGTCGTAAAGCTAAGCCAGCCAAAATTGTTGAAAACGACAACAGCATTGTTGAAGACAATGAACACGAGCTTGGCGAAGAGTAAACCTCATTAAAACATCATGCTGTTTTAACAGCAAATCGGCATGATAAAGATTTAAACCAGATTAACAGTAAGGTGAAACATGAAAATTTGTGGTGTGGAATTAAAAGGTGGCGAAGCCATCATTAGCTTATTAACTTACGAAGTGGAAACATTCAACGTACCTGAGTGTCGTCAAATTTCTTTCAGCATTTCAAAATCAGCTGAAACAGAATCAATCCGTGAGTTTCACTTTGCTTTCCACAAATTAATGGAAGATTACAAAGTAGATGAAATTGTCATCATTGAACGTGAGCAAAAAGGTAAGTTCGCCGGCTCTGCGACCAGTTTTAAACTCGAAACCGCTATTCAAATCACTGACTTGCCTGTTGGCATAATTAGCCCTGTTATTATCAAAGAAGAGCTTAAGCGTAATCCGCCTCAAGCAGATTTAGATACTTTAGGTCTAAAGCGTGTTCAGCTGCCAGCATTTGAAGCCGCTTACGCACAGCAAAATCGTCGTATGTACGGTAAAGTCTAAGCTCTAGACAAATTTGCGAGCCTACCTGTTAACTTAACAAACACGTTAATTATCAATGGGTAGGCTTCATAATTAGAACACCCTATTCCCCCCTATCAAGCGAGCTAACTCAATGAGCTCAAACAAACCTGCTAAATCGCCTCGAAAAGCACCTCCCCAAATGCCCGTTAAGGTAAGTTCTGCAAAAGTGGCAGCCGCAAGAGATACCCTGGCAAGCTTAGTTACCAGTAAAGATGTAAAAGCCAAACAGCAACAAGAGGGGCAGCTTAAATACATCAAAGGCTACTCAGCCAACACGATTGAACAAGTTAAACAACATATTGCCAACGATACCCTCGGCAGGCTTTTACTAAATCGCTACCCAAGGATCCATGATATTCGCACTGATAAAGCGTTATATGACTATGCGATGGGATATAAACAGGCTTATCTAAAACAATCAGATCCTTTGTCAAAGGTCATTTTTGATGAAAAAATCAGTTTAAGCCATCAAGCGTTAGGTCTTCATACCTATGCTAACCGTGTACAGGGCAGTAAAGTTAAAGCTAAAAATGAAATTCGGATTTCATCAAAACTTAAGTTTATCCCTGAGCCATTATTGAGAATGGTGGTCGTGCATGAACTTGCACACCTAAGAGAAAAAGAGCACAACAAAGCCTTTTACCAACTCTGTGAATATATGACAGCGGATTATCATCAACTTGAGTTAGATTTACGATTATTATTGACATGTATTGAGTTAGGCAAGTCACCGTATTAATCTGATTAAATAATAAAGTATTGGAGGGTTATCATGTATGTAGCAACCTATAGAGGTGAAGGGCGCAGAACCAAGCATTATAAATCAGAAAAGGCTGCACTAAAGTCTATCCGTTCCTGGTTAAAAAAACATAGTCAACAGGGGTATTCTGTCGGGTTAATGGGGCCTGACATTTCCCCAACTGAATACCATGAGTGGGAAGTGATACCATTTGATGAACCCAAAATACTTTCGTTTTATAACAGCAAAAAATGGAATGACTTAAAAGCTGAGGCTTTTGAGCGATACGGAAATAAATGTGCCTGTTGCGGCCGCTCTCCTGAACATAATGTCATTATGCATGTAGACCATATTAAACCTCGATCAAAGCATCCAGAACTCGAATTAGACATAAACAACCTACAAATTCTTTGCGAGCACTGTAATACAGGTAAATCCGACAAGTTTGAAACAGACTGGAGAACATAAAAAACCACTTTTAATATCGAATTAAAAGTGGTTTATATTGGATTAATACAGAGGTCTTAACCCTGTAAAGATTAACCTAGATCCATCATCATTTTTTTACTGCTGACCAATTGTTTAAATTGGTCCATTTGATTTTTAGGCAGTACCGAAGCTTCAACAATACTTACTCGCATTGGATCTGCTGGTCGACCGTTCACGTGAAACTCGTAATGTAAATGTGGTCCTGTCACTCGCCCTGTATTACCTGTTAAACCAATAACTTGACCGCGTTTAACCCGCTGACCTTTGCGCACAAGAAACTTAGATAAATGTAAGTAGCGGGTTCTCACATTGTTATCATGCTCGATAACGATATATTTTCCAGCAAATCTATGATTGGTGACCATAGACACAACACCATCACCTGGAGCGACGACTCGAGTTCCAATTGGGGTGGCAAAGTCTGTACCGTTATGAGGCGAAACACGTCCAGTGACTGGGTGTTTACGCGTCGGATTAAAGCGGGAAGATAAACGGTATTGACGCTCTAATGGAATACGCTGGAAAGCACTCGCTAACCCTTGCCCACGTTCATCATAATAATTTCCATCCACGTTCTGAAACGCATTCACATTATTACGACGAGTGTTAATTCTTACAGCTTGTAATTGTGTCGCACCTGTTGACTCACCTTCGATGTATTGATCATTCATTAGTACATTAAAGGTGTCTCCTGCACGCAGATCACGGGAAAAGTCTAATTTGCTCGACAATAGGTTTTCAATGGTTTGAATTTCACGAGCATTTAACCCCGCACGTTGAGCGGAGAGGTAAAATGAGCCATTGATTTCACCACTAATAATCCTATTTTGCCAAATACCTTCGATATTGATTTCTTCAACACCAAAACTACCATCGTCAAAACGAGTAAAAACAACCTGATAAGCAGGATTAAAATAAAGTTCTAACTTAGTCAGTTGTTGCTGTTCATCTTGAAAAAATTGTATCCGATTACCTACTGCTAAGGTATCTAACGCAAGTACATTCAAATCAGCTTCAAGCACTTTATACATGGTTTGCTGACCAATGCCCGCAAGCTCGAATAAATGACCTAATGTGTCGCCATTTTCAATAATACGTTCGAAACTCGGTTTTTCAGGCTCAATAACATCTATTGGTGCAGAATCAGATAAATTCGGGATCAATGATTCGATGTCTAAAGCCACAGGAATGCGTTGAGAAGAGAACTCTTGCGGTGTTGGCCACAACAAAGCTGCTGCCACTACGAATACGCTGGCAAGTAATAATTTTCTGTGTATTGCAGGTAAGGCTTGCACCTTATTAAATCGAGCTTGGCCCCTGCTTTTATTTGCTGAAAGCAATCTTGCATCCGCCTTAATACTGAATAAAAAATAATACCTTTTAGCTAAACCGATAGAATATTAAAAATGGGTACTTAAGCACTAGAAGATATATTAGCGAACTGTTATATCAAAAATAGTTACGAATAAAAATATAAACTGTCGTTTGAACTGCATAAATTTGAACTCTGCACAGTTCAAATGAACACTTCTAAAGCGAAAGTAAATGGCATGGGAAGGGACTGTTACTAGAAGTTTGCAACCATATCAAGACTGCATAAGTCGTGCATATTTAATGACGATTAATGAAATCTAAGTAGAATTATTACCCTCAACTTACTGAAATCATCACGAATATTTCAGTAAGTGAGAGATTTGCTTTCGCCGTAATGGCTAATCAATTTTAATAATAAATCGGGCTTGAGCTACAAATTATGTCTCAGCTGAATCGAACTTATAGTCAGCCTGTAATCGACTCACCCCAAGGCCATTCATCTTATTTACTTTAATTTGCACACTTATCCGCTCTTTCATCGCCTCAATATGACTGATAACCCCAATCATTTTGCCAGAAGCATTCAGGTTATCGAGCGCATCTAGGGCAGTATCTAGTGTTTGACTATCGAGCGTACCAAAACCTTCATCTAAAAATAACGAGTCAATGCTGGTTTTATGGCTGACTAAATCCGATAATGCCAACGCAAGTGCAAGACTTACAAGAAAGCTTTCACCGCCAGACAAAGTACGCGTATCACGCACAGCATCACCCTGCCAAGTATCCAGTACCTGTAGCTCGAGTGCTTCTGATTGTTTTCTTTCTAATAAGTAACGACCTTGTAGCCTATCTAATTGTCGATTCGCCAACACCACAAGGTGATCAAGAGTGAGTCCCTGAGCAAACTTACGGAATTTGTCACCCTTTTGCGATCCAATCAATGAGTGTAAATAAGCTATATCATCAAAGTCCTGTTTAGCTTGAGTAAGCTCAGCCACCAAGGATTGTTGAGTGGTGCGCTTTTTCTCATCTTCACTTAATAAGTGTTTTAACTGCCAAACCTGCTCTTTCATGGCTGAATGACGGGCTTCTGTTTGCTCATGCATGATGGCAACATCAGCAATATCTGCCTGATGATATTCAGATTCATCACCCAGCTTAACTAACTCAGCCTGTTGAGCCCTTGTTTGCTCAACAACCGTACTAGCTTTCAAAATACGAGTATCTAGCCCTTGCTTAAGTTGCTGTAGTGCTTGTCTTTGCGCTACAGGCATCAATGCTTGTTCAAATTCAGTTTGATCAGCAAATGGACTGGTTGATAAAGCCAAGGTAAAAGTGTTTCTAGCTTCGGATACGTCATTGACTGTGCGTTCTAGCTGCTGTGTGACGGCTTGCTCTTGTGCAGCGAGCTTATCGAACTCTTGCTGTAGCTTGCTTTGCACTTGAGCCTGCTGAGTGAATTGCAACTCTGATTGCTGCAACGCTTGCTGACTACGCTGCTTTTCTTGACTGATTTGTTTATCGCCAAAAACAGCGAATCGTTGCTGCTTTACACTCGTTAACTCAAGAACCGTGCTCTGCAATAACTCATCGAGTTGTGATATTTGATGAATTAACTCATCCTGCTGCTGAGTGAGTGTTTGAGCTTGTTGCATTAATAACTGTTGCTGCTGAGTTAATTTTCCTTGCTGCTCAACTGCCACAGCCCATTGACCGACATCGGTTTGTAAATCAGCTAACCAGGTTTCCAGTTGTGAAAAGTCATCTAAAGCTAATCCAGCTTGATAAAATTGTTGCTGACAGCTAGATTCGAGCTCAATAATGTTTTGCTGTATTTGGCTAAGCTGCTGCTTTGACTCAGTTAATTGCTGTTGCTGATTTTCCTGCTGCTGAGTGAAAAGTTGTAATTGATGTTGCTGCTGCTCTAGTAAAGTCAGTGTTTGCTGATATTGCTCAGCACAGGATTGTTTAACCTGAGTAAGTTCTCGAATATCAGTTAATTGCTGATGTAAATACTGCTGGCGACTAGCCGATTGTTCAACAAAATGAGTCAATAGTGCGCCATCAATTTCAGCTTTTGTGGCGATCAGTTCTGGCTTAGATAATTGCTCAGCTAATTGCTGATACTCAATCAAACAATCTTGAATCTGCTGATGTAACATCGATTGTTTATCTGCGCACAGTTCAAGTTGATGCTGTAACTTACTTTGCTGCAGCTTTAATTGCTCACCTTGACGCTTAATTGATTCAAGTTCTTCGGACTTGGCTTCAAAGCGTACCTCGGTATCAGAGACATCAAGCGCTTGGTAATGCTCAACTAAAGGGTGCTCTTTGGAACCACACAGGGCACAAGGCTCACCTTGAATGAGTTTAGCTCGCTCTTGGGTTAAATTAACGATTTGCTGCTCTTGTTTAAGCAGCATTTGTAAATCTTTAACTTGCTGATTTTTTTCACTCCAAGCACTACGTACTTGCTGTAATTCTTGAGCAATCGCAGAGATCTGCGCAGCAAAATGCTGATTTTCATTAGTCGCGTTATGACTTTGCGTCACTAAGTCAGTATGTGCAACTTGTAACTGCTGTAATCTAGTACGGGAGACTTGCTGTTCAATCAAATTTTGGTACTGAGCTTGTAAATCCGCTTCTGAGCTTGTACCTAAACACTGAGTTAATTGCTGCTCACTATGTGTTAATGCTAACTGCTTTGTCTGTAATTCAGCGTTAAGTGACGCTAAAGCCTCATTTTGCTGCACCAACTGCTGTTGGTTAAGCATGTCTTGCTGAGATAGCGTTGAAATTAACTGCGATAATTCATTTTTTTTCAGCTGTAATCCTGACAAATTAATTGCTTGCTGCTGCCAAGCTGCAATATTGCTTTGAATTAATTGTCCTTGAGGATACAGGGCAATCACTTTGTCATTATCTGAAAGTGACTGGTTTAACTGATTTAAGTTTTGAGTTAGCTCAAGCTGAGACTCTGTGATTTTTTGTTGTTGAATTGTTTGTTGATGCTTATTTTTCGACTGTTGATCACATTGAAAATTCAGTTGCTCAATTTTATTATCAAGCGGTTGAACTTGCTCCTCAATCAAGGTGAGCAACTCAGTGTGTTGCAGCTTTACTGAATCAAATTGCTCTTGTCGTTTTAGATGTTCTGTTTTAGCGACTTCAAGGGATAATTGCGACTGTTGCTGCGCTTGGGATAGTGTCAGTTGCTCTGTTTGCAGTTGATTCTGCTGCTGTTCGAGTTTGGTTAAGCTTTCAAATAATGGGGCAAGCATCTGAGCCGGCTCACTTGCTTCTAGTTTAGCGAGTGACTCTGCTTGGGCGGTCAATTCGCTTTGTGCAACGTCCAGTTCACGTTCACTTTCAGTCAGTTTTGCGGTGTTTTGTTCAAGCTGTTTTGCCCAATTAAGTTGCTGCTGTTGCTGATTTAACAGGCTTTGTAACTTAGCAGATTGCAGTTCTCCTTCGCTTAGTTGTTCGTTTTTTTCAGCAATATCCACATCAGATAACAGTTCTACATTATCAGTTTTGGCTTCAAGTAAGGTTAAGGCTTGTTTCGCTTGTGTAAAATTAACATGCACTTGTTCTGAAATCTGGCCGTAAATTTCAGTTCCCGTTAACTCTTCGAGTAACTCAGCCCTATCATTAGCATCCGCATTTAAAAATGCGGCAAACTGACCTTGCGATAACATCATCGACTTGGTGAAACGAGCAAAATCTAATCCGGTTATAGCTTCAGTTAGCTCGGTCTTTTGCTTTACCTGGCTAGCGATAATTTTACCAGAATCAAGTTCAGCTAATTCCACCTGTGCATCTTGTAAATTGCCATCAATTTGACCACGTGAGCGGCGTTGACTCCAAAAGGCACGATAACCTTTCCCTTTCACTTCAAACTCAACCTCCGCTAAACACTCACTGGTACCTCGGGTCATCAATTCATTCGTGGATTTTGAAATCACTTTTAATCTGGGGGTGCGATGATATAACGCTAAGCAAATGGCATCTAAAATCGTGGTTTTACCCGAACCTGTCGGCCCTGTAATCGCAAACAGTCCATTTTCTTTAAATGGCGATTGAGTAAAATCTATTTTCCATTCATTTTTTAATGAGTTTATATTTTTAAATCTCAGGCTGAGGATTTTCATTATTTATCCTCCAGCGTTGATTGCTCGGCAACTTGAGCCACCACTAGGGCAAACTGTGACTTCACTCTTTCAAGCCGCAGTTGTTGCTCAGCCTCAGTAAAGTCCTCTTGTGCTAAACGTCGCTCAAATACATCATTCACGGACAACTCTGATAACGTTTCATTTTCAAGTTGCTCAATTTGTTGATGACGTTGCTGCCTTGCACGCTTTAATTGCAGGACTTCAACCGCTAAAGGCTCGGTAATATCCGCAATACGTGTTTGTAAATCACTCAAGAAGTCTTGTTGCGCCACCTCAATGCTAAGCCAAGTTAACTCAATATCCTGATGACAACCATCTGTTGGTGTTAGCGAAAACTCAGACAATTGCTGCTCAATTTCAGTCAAGCTACCTTTAATATTTGCCATAGGTTGAAAGCGAGGCACTTCAAGTGGTGTAACCTGAGCTAATTTATCCTTGTCAAAATCCACTAAAAACACACTCTTTTGACCTGCAAGTTCATCAAAACTTAATGGGATCGGAGAACCGCTATAACGAATATGCTCCGTTTTGGCAATTTTTTGAGGTCGATGAATGTGCCCAAGCGCAATATAATCGGCTGCAGGGAATAACGATGCATTAAACGCATCTAAACTGCCGATATAGATATCTCGTACTGATTCACTCGTACTTGCCCCAACTGTGGTGAGGTGGCCGGTCGCAATGATAGGTAAAGCTTGTGATTGTTCACTATTCAATGTTTGTGCGTATTCAAAGCAGGATTGATAAAGCGCAGCAATTTCGTTACCTAGTTTGCGCTGTTTATCTGAGCTAGATTCACCTGATTGACTTAATACCATATCTCTAGGGCGCAAATAAGGTAAGGCGCAAACAATGGCACAAGGTTGCTGGCTTTTATCCTTCACTAACAATACATGTTCGCGAACATCATCTAACGCGCCGGGGATAACACTTGCATTGAGACAAGCCAGTAATTGTTTTGATTCACCAAGTGTTGCCACTGAGTCGTGATTACCGCCTAATACAATAAGCTGGCAGCCAGTTTTTTGTATATCGACAATAAACTGATTATATAAACTGCGGGCATAACTTGGTGGTGTGCCAGTATCAAAAATATCACCCGCTACAATTAGCGCATCGACATCATGTTCAACAATCTGCTCAAGCAGCCACTGCATAAATAATTGATGTTCATCTGCACGACTTTTACCATAAAAATTTTGCCCAAGGTGCCAATCTGAAGTGTGAATAATGCGCATGAAAACCTATTTCAATAACTGTTGAATGTGTAGTAACAGGATATACCTGAAAGCGAATACCTTAGTGTTAGGATACGCCTAACCGTATTGAGACCACAGTAACTTAAAGCTCATCAAAAATGACATAGTAACCACTAAAGGTTTAATAATTTTTACCCCTTTCGTCATCACAAGTCGTGAGCCTAACGTTGCTCCAATGGCTTGGCCTACCAACATAATCAGACCAAGTACAATCGCGACTTGGCCACCAATCAAGAAGAAAATCAATGATGAAATGTTGGTAGCAAAGTTTAGGATTTTGGCGTGAGCAGTTGCTTTAGCAAGGCCATAGCCCGCTAACGAAACAAATGCTAATGCAAAAAAACTGCCCGTTCCAGGCCCAAAGAAACCATCATAAAATCCTACCCCTAACGCTGCTGTAAAGGCGAATACAGTCGGTGTTAATACTTGCTGCTTATCGTTTTCGGATATTTTTTTAGAAAATAGAAAATAACAACCGATAGCCAGAATCAAAAATGGCAAGACTAACTCAAGCACGGACACATCAATCATTTGAACTATGATAGTTCCCACTGCTGCGCCAGCAAAAGCACAGACGATGGACAACTTAGCTTGCTTTAAATCAACCATGCCTTTGCGTATAAAATACAAACTGGCAAAAAAACTACCACCACAGGCTTGTAGTTTATTGGTACCAAGCGCCGCTGCAGGAGGTAAACCTGCCCACATTAATGCAGGAATAGTCAGTAAACCACCGCCACCAGCAATGGCATCAATAAAGCCTGCTAAAATGGCAACAAAGAATAAAATGACTGCGATCTGTAGGGTGAGTTCGAACATGAAATTGATCTTAAATTATTATTAATAGGCCATTAGACCTGCTTTAAATACAAAATTCAAAAGCTATCTGTTACAAACGTAAAATTGGTAAATTTACAAAACTAATTGCAAGAATTCATTAACATTTTTGGCGGTTAATTAAACTGCAAATAGCAAAAAAGCAGCCTAAGCTGCTTTTTGGTTAACGCTATTTTTGTCTATGGCTTAAAAACCCCAAAAGAAGTTAGTGATCATAAAGAGCACAAACATACTGATAAAGTTAATAATGACACCTGCTCTCATCATTTCTGATTGTTTAATATAGCCCGAACCAAACACAATCGCGTTAGGCGGAGTTGCTACAGGCAACATAAACGCACAAGAAGCCGCTATACCAATCACCACCGAAATCATTACAGGTGACAAGCCTAATGGTTCTGCAATTGCGGCAAAAACTGGAACTAATAACGCGGCGCTTGCGGTATTACTGGCGAACTCTGTCAGCATGACCACAAAAGCAATCACTGCAATAATAAACAATGCCATGTGCGCGTTACCGAAAATATCAGTCACAAAATGTGCTAAGAATACACTGGTGCCTGTTGCTTTAAGCACCGCACTCAAGGTTAACCCACCTCCGAATAAAATCAGTACGCCCCAATCTGTCGTTGATTCAATTTTCTTCCAATCAACCAGTTTTAAGCTCGCAAGCACCACGACAGCACCTAAAGCGACAATCGTGTCGAATTTGCTAATTCCACCTAAGGCCTGAGAAATCGGCTTACTGAATATCCAACAACAAACTGTCGCAAGAAATATCACTAAGGTCAGCTTGCCACTTAATGAAAGTGACGTATCTTCAGCTTTCAGTTCACACCTTGCTGATAAATCAGGTTTCAGAAAGATATATAACGCCACCAGCATCGCAGGTAGCATTAACGCGACTGTCGGTAACCCGAACGCTAACCAGTCACTAAACGTTAAACCAACTTGCGCTGCAGCAATAGCATTTGGCGGGCTGCCGACTAATGTACCAATACCGCCAATGTTTGCTGAATAAGCAATGCCAAGTAAAACAAACAAATAAGTGGTTTTATGCTCTTTAAAGTCTAATTGATGCAATATACCAAGCGCTAGAGGTAGCATCATGGCTGCGGTGGCAGTGTTACTGATCCACATCGACAATACTGCAGTAACCACAAACAACAATAGACACGCGATACCTAACTTACCTTTAGAGAACAACAACACTTTTTGGGCAATTAAACGATCAATACCCTGATGATTTAATGCTGCAGCTAATACAAAGCCACCAAAGAACAAATAAATAATAGGGTTAGCAAAATTGCTCATTGCTGTTTGGGTATCAAATACGCCCAAGAACACGGCCAAAATAGGAATTAATATTGCCGTAATACTGATATGAATCGCTTCAGTCAGCCACAAAATCGCAGCAAAAATAAGCAGTGATAGCCCTGTATTAATGCCTTGTTCAAATGGCAGAAAGTTATACAACAACGCAAATAGTGCGATGTTGCTAAACAAAATAATAAAATGTCGTTTATTAGTCACTTCTGTAGGTGACTTATTGGGTATGTTTTCCATTAAAGCGCCCTCCCTTATTTTTTAATGTGGACAATGTAGATCACACTCATAAAGAAGATAAAGCTTTGTTTTATGGTTAATTAATTACACCCTAACAAGTTAACAATGTGACAAACAGCTCACCAAATACCTTTTTTGTGATTACGACGAACAATAACCATGAGCGATGTGTGGTAATAAAGTTTCATTTATCGCATTTTATGTTCTAGACCGCTTAAAAAAGAATGTTTATGAGCAACCAAAAGTGTGATCAGTGTCTAACAAAAAAAATCACAGTCTGCTTAGTGCATGCTTATGGCGGATTCCGTGATCAAGATCGCCACAGCATCACCGTAAAACACCATAAAAAAACCTACCAATAGGTAGGTTTTATCTTTAAAAACGAAAAGCTGGTGATATCAACTGGCTAGCTAGCCAATAAACAAGCAACTTATGTTGCTAAGGCTTTGCCAGCAAATAATCTAAACCACTACAAATCGCCGCCACTTGAGCCAAAATACAATTTTCGTCATCTGATAGCGGACTGTCCGGATAAACTTCGGTCGTGGTTTTGTATTGAGCTTGGGTTAACCCTGCGCATAAGCCAAGTTCACTGCACGGATAGTTAATCACTCCAAATTGTGACAATTCAACACCAATCAATTTGCCATCATCATCTGCAGGCGCGATGTGCGTCACTGCAGCAACGCCTTTTATAATCGCCGTTTGAAATTCATCCTGTGGGTTTTCAGAATCACCAACTAAATAGAAACCATCTGGAATATTCCAGTTATGATTAACTGTGCCCTCTCTAGCGGCAAGCGCAGGTCTAAATTCTGAATTATCAGTATCTGTGGTTTCATGCAGATCAATATGAGCAAGAAAATCGACACCTAAATCTGACACAGCGTTAAGCAATGAAGCAGACTCTTCAGCTGGGCTATTAGAGTAAAATGAGCGATTAGGATCGACTGCGTTAGGGTTCCAACGGTTGATCGTCTCATAACCCCATGGGCTAACACATGGTGCTATGACTAAATTGAAATGTTCTGCGTAGGCTTTAGCTTTAGTTTCGACAAAACGAATCGCCCCTTGAACACCACTGGTTTCATAGCCATGAACGCCACCAGTCACAAGCACAACAGGCTTATTGGCATCCCACTCACCTTTGATAAGAAATAAAGGGTATTTAGCTTCATCGTACGATAGCGCACCATATTGAGTAACAGTAAAAGACTTTGCTAATGCTTCTATTTTACCCACAACCTCTTGCTGATAACTGCGTTTAATTTGTTGCAGCGAAAACCATTGCTGCTTATCTTCATCAGTCCACTTCTGACCCTTACGGCCAATGTGATACATTTCGCTTTGTTGCATATAGGACCTACTTTTATATTTATTATTTTTTGCTCAGTAAAAAGCGTAAACCTGCTGATTGAGATAATCCGTTAATGCCAACAGGTTTATTACCGAATGCAGCTTAACAAACAGCTTGATGGTCGTTAATAGATAAACTGTAAGAGAAAAATCGCGTGTCTTTAACAAAGCCTATTTTTTCATAAACCGATTGGGCAGGAAAGTTAACCTTTGCAGTCCCTAAATCCACTCTTACCGCATTCAGGCCTCTTGCTAACTCAATAGAGCACTGTATTAATCGATTGGCAACGCCTTGATTTCGAGCGTCAGGATCAACGAACAAATCGTTAAGCACCAAAATCTTACCTAGCTCAACTGTTGAAAAGCTTTGATAATTTAATACGAAACCAACGGGATTACTTGCTTCGTCGTACGCTGCAAAAATGAAAGCTTCTTGCTCACGCAAACGCGCGGTTAAATACTCGATATATTGATTTTTTGGTAACTCAACACCATAAAAAAACATATATTGCGAAAAGAGCGGCAAGATATCGTCAATGTCTGACATTGTGACACGGTTTATTATCATTATTTCCCTCATTTATTATTGCTGATAAAGCAAGTATTGGGCGCAAACATCCTTAATTGCACCCTTGTAAAATACTGTTTATAAGCCTGAATTTTCAAGCTCTTGTTCATCAAGACCTAATTGCTTAGCGTAACTCACATTAGGCACTATGCGCATTTCAAATTTTAAAATTTTATAGCAAGCATCATAAAATGCTTCACCAAGCCATTGCTTATCATATTGCTCTAGTGCTCGCAGCATCGCATCTGCAGAAGAGCCCTGTTTAATCGACTCAGGTGCCATCGCATCAATAAAACTTGCTACTAAACCGTACAAGTCTTTTTCTGCATCACCTTCGACCGACCAAAGTGTCGGATCGGCATATTGCGCGGCATAATGAGTTGCCGCAATATCAGAACCAATACCAAAGTTCACTAATGTGGCTTTTTCATCACGACAAATGATGTTTTTAGGGCAAATGGCTCCATGGTGTATATCTAGACTATGTAAATATTGCAGCGCAGTTAACAGTTGCACAAACCATAATCTAGGTTGGCCTACCTCGATAGTTTGCACTTCATCAAGTCCAACACCCTGAACCCAATCACGTGCGATAAACAAGTCATCAGATTGAGGTAACTGTCCAAACGCTAATACTCGTTCTACATGGGGATGATAAATCTTCGCTAAACTACGATACATATTACTTAACGTGTGCCATTGATTGTCAACATCTTGATAGACACTGACACAGCAAGGGTAATTACCTTGGATATGCAATGCTCGCCACAACTGACTACGTGAAGTGGCCGAGATAAAATGATCTAACCGATAGTGATGGTCAATAACAGCACCTTTTTCTATTTCGACCTTCTGCGGCAGGGTATCACATACACCCAAGTCAATTAACGCCGATAAATCACAGCGAATGGCATCTAAATCTATCGTACTGCCATTGGCTGCAGCGCGGTACCATTGGTAAATTCGAGGTTGCAGTGTTTTTTCAGCTAAAGATAAAAACGCTTGCGCATAGGCTTTAATATCTTCGCTGGTGTTAAGTGAATCTTTAATATCAATAAATTCAACATCAGCATCTTCTGAGATAAAGATACAATTGTCGGCCCAGCCACCGATGGTATAACCTCGACGATGGATCTGTTGAAGCCCTGTCACGCTGCGTCTTAGAATTTCAAGTAGTTGATAGGTGGTTTGTTTATCTACTTCAAAAATATTAAGCGGCACACCACGTGGCATTCTTATCGGTAGCACAACTTGCTCACCATCTTGAATTAACGGCGCGCAAAAAGGAACACAACTGCAGCCTGATAATGACTGAATACGCTTAAATTCATCTCTAAGTTTTTGCTCATGGTTAGTTGCATCAATACTGTGCTCAAACTGGCTTGTCACGAGAATTTTTAACAGCCAAGGGGCTGTCCAACCACCTGGATTGTACTCAGATTGCCAAACCTCTAAACCTTGTTGTAAAAAGAGACATTTAAGCTTAATAAAATCTTGGATCTTATTATTACGCTGCTCAACTAACGCCACTTGGCCAATCGTATCCAACACCATTTCTTTTTGCGTTTCAGTTACAGGGTGGATATGAGGCGCCGTCAAGCCCCACTCTTTTGTCAATGCTTCAATGATTTTCGCTGGGGTATAAATACTTAGTTTTCCGGTGTCTTTCTCGACCAGAATTTCTTCCCCTTTTCGACCAGTAACAAACACCATGCCTTGACACCAAGGAGCGTAAACCCCCACTGGAATTTTATTTTTAAGCTTACCCGCAAGGACTCGAGCAACATAGTTAGCTTTAGACAAGCTATTATCAACATGGCGTCCATCGAGTGACCAAGCATGGAGACCTGCATTCAATCGACCGATGTAGCCTTTTACATCGACAACATAAACGCCAAATTCACCCACAACTAAGGCATCAACTTCCATGGCTTGGCCGGTATGAGTTGGAATTTCAACGTTTGTGAGAAGTAAATAATCTTCAGGAAGTTCGTCTGATAATAAAGAGAATGCCCAACGTTCGGCGTCGTTAACTGGGGTACCAAAGCTAATATGTCTTGCCATTGAGAATGCGACTCCACTAATAATTATTATTTCTGCATGTGGCTACATCCTATAATAGAAAGGCACAAAAAAACCACCTTAAAGGTGGTTTTTGTTTTCACAATATTAACAGTCATTACATCATATTATTTTTGCTTACTGCTCACTGAGATAAGACATAGTTCATCTAGGTTTAGCAAGCCATAATTAGCAATGAATGCGAGCTCAACGAGCTAACAGCGTTAACGTGATGTCTGACTAGTGAGAATGCGAGCAGTTATCATCACACTCATGGTCATCGTCAGCAAATTCGTCATCACCCTCTTGGTGTTGCATTACGCCCCAACCATCTGTCATGCCATCAAACTCTTGAGCAAAATCATTTAGCTCAATTTCTTTTGCGACTACAGTTTCATATGCTGGAACCATATTCAGACAAACAATCAGCTCCCACTTTTCAATCTCTTCACTAAAGTTAAGCTCAAGCTCACCTTTTAGATCCGTTTGCGTTAACGCTTCAAGCGCTGATTCAGCATCACGTTGATCATCAAAAATCAAAAAGAAATCAACATCTAGTGCAACGCTTAAATCAATACCTGATTCGGCCATCGCCGCAAGCATTTTACCATTATCATCATCAGGGAATTGCATGATTGTATCCTTATACGCTGGCAACGATTTTAATACGTTCACCATTAAACTCGATTACGTCTCCAACCACACACTTCTTGCGTTTGCGGGTATCAACGTCGTTGTTTACTTTTACAAGACCCTCAGAGATAACGTGCTTAGCTGCGCCGCCGCCATCTACTAAACCTTGTACTTTTAATACTTTATATAACTCTACAAACTCATCGCCACTCAATAGTGGAAACTCTGCAACGTCGCTGCTCATTCAATATTGGCCTTTAATCATAAATATACTGCGTATTATACCTGATCAGGGATTAATACCAATCTTAAAACGCATTGAATCATGCAAGCTTACTGCGTTGCTTGTCATCATTAAAGCCTTAGCATGCATCTAGCATCAACATCGGGTCGCTATGAATGTAGTTGAATGCTAGTTGCTGGCAAATTAAATCACCAACAATCACTTTGCTGGGTTGTTTATCGTCATTAAAGCTTGGCTCGGCTAATCCCAAATGCTTAGCTGCATACCGATAAAATTCGCTGCGAGTCGGATGCTTAGGCGCGGCAAGGTTATAGGTCTCATTTACAGCTTGGTGAGCGCTTGTTGCCTTCACAATTGACGTCACCGCTTGAATACAATCATCAAGGTGAACTAGGTTTACCGCAACATTACCACCTGCAATATTCTCTCTACCAGCAAAGAACTTACCAGGATGCCTTTGGGGACCAATTAAACCAGAGAAACGAAGAATACAGCTGTTGTTCATAGCGGCAAATTGCGATTCAGCCTTAAGTAATATGGCACTTTTATCATCATAAACCTGTGCATCATTTTCTGTCATATCTTTATCAATGGTAGGATAAACCCCAGTGGTACTAATAAAGATTACACGCTGGTACTGACGCTCACCAATCAATGAAATTAATCGCTGAACATGGGTCAGGTACTGACTTTCTCCACGTCTGAGTCCCGGCGGAATATTCACGATTAACATGTCTGCATCGAAAAGCCCCGCATACGTCATTGCCTTTGACTCGAGTTCATCATCATTGATGGTACTTAAATCGAGTTCAAAAGGATTAATTTTATGCGATAACAGCGACGCACATCCTTCAGCAGTCCGCTTTGTTCCTGAAACATTAAAGCCTTGCTCGACAAGTAGTTTTGCCAGAGGTAATCCGAACCAGCCGCAACCAACAATCGCAATATCGTTCATACTTTCACTTCCGTATTCAATGATTCTTAGGTGGGAGATTTACTTATAGAATGAGCGAGTATAAAGCGTGTTTGGTAATATTGAACAGGGCTTTCAACAATTTATGCAATGTTAAAACAATCCTATTAGGTCTTACTCAGTTTCGGTTATGGTGATGAATTACCTGTTGAGTGATAGCAGTACTGCAGTTACTGAATAAATTTGTGACTTGTTTAATCTTCAATATGGCTTACATAAAAACAAACAGGACTTTTAGCTTGAAGCGTATCGATGACTTTTTCAGGTAATGTATCTATCTTAACAGTTTCAACGATGCTCACACCTTCATCTGTTAAACAGCGGATGGCTGATTGGCCTCCTCGTTCATTACAGCTATAAACTTGGGGTAATTTTGATTGGCGAGATGTCATGATAACTTTTGCAAAATGACCATCAGATAACTTTACGACAGAGCCTGGTGGATAAATGCCTAACACTTTGACCAATATCTCAATGTACTCCTTTGCATGCTTACCGACTCGGGTTTTGAACAAGGTTCCTAATGCCACTTGAGGCGAACCCGTTTTCAGTAATAACCCTGCATAATCATTAGCTAACGCAACAATTTGAGTTAATGCTGGAATTTTTTTCCCAGACAATTTATCAGGGTAACCGCTGCCATCAATGAATTCGTGATGATGCAAAACAATATTCAGCATAGGCGCTGGAAATAACCCACTGCGATTGAGCATCTCATAACCCAAATTAGGGTGCGTTTTTTGGTAATTTATTTCTACAGAAGTTAGATCCGTGCGCTTACGTCGAATTGCATCAGGTATTTTTAATTTGCCTATATCATGAAACACACAACCCAATGCAATATCTCTAAGCTCAGTAGGTGTTAGCCCAAGGCTTTTTGCCATCATCATAGACAATACAGCAACAGATACGCTGTGCTGGGTCATACTAGGCTCTTTATCCACACTGGTTACAAGCACAAACTCAGGATGCTGAGTTTCAGTAAGGTGCGTCATTAACTGTTCAACCACAGACGCAGATTCACGATAAGACACTTCGGCGTCACTGACGACTTTACTGAAAGCGGGTCTCAAATCGCTGGCGGCTTTATTAAAACGCTGTTGGCTTGAACGTATTGATTTTCTAATGGCGCCCTGAATATCAAACTCAACGACAGGCTCGATAGCCTCAACCACTTCTTCAGGCTCATCATCAGCTAATAAATGCATCCCGCTAATAACGGTAACGTAACTAATATCCAAACTGTTAATTAATTCGATTTCAGCTTGCGAGGTAACAGGGACTTTGTTGCGAAAAAATGGATTGTTAAACCACGACAAAGGCAGCTTTACCGTTAGCCCGACAACAATTTGCGACAAGGGAATATTGATAGGTTCCGTTTTTGACACTATTAGCTACCTTTGAAATCCATACAGTTCATATTAATGCGAAATTCAATAATCGTTAATTCACATTATGATAAATGTAACGTATTGCATCAAATATACTATAAATAACGTCAAAAATATTGCAGCTTATCTAACAAGTTGATAAAACCGCTAGTTTTTTTCGTGAGTTTGCTCAATTGCGGACGGATTTTTCGGTCGATTATATTGTTTTGCTTGATGCGCATCGAGCGTCTTTTCAATCAATTCGGTATTACTGTCTTTTTGATGATGTTGCTCAGCATTAAGATAGTCAGTTTCATTTTGCCAATCTTTAAAATAGTAATGTAACCGTTTTGATTTTAATAAATAAATTGCAGACCAGAAAATAAATAACGCATCAAGCGCAAAGCTCACACGAAACAAAAAGTCATCATGAACAAGTCGCTGATTCAATATGATGGCATCGACAATCAATAATAACCAAAGTCCATATTTAATCTTATTAAAAAAAGGCCTTGCGAGCTGAGGCGCCCGTTTTCTTTCCGCTATAATCAACCCGTATATAATAACAGCGCCGACGCCAGCCATTAATGCCATTAGGAAGTCAGATTTCTCGGGATAAAATAATCGTACTAAACCAGCACGATCATTAAACTGAGTGAGCGATGCGATAAAAACACACCAACCACGAGCCAGAAAGACCAGTATTAGATATAAAAAAATGGGGGGTTTTATGTGCCCTTTTTCATCGAGCCAAGTGATATTACTGAAATTCACAACTTACCTATCAACATGCTTATAGTTGAACCTATATCAACTTGGTTAACCTGCTTTACTGTTTAAACCGACAACATCAGTGTAAAGCAGTGCTTGTTAAAGAGATAAGGGTTAATTCTCATAAAACAAGCACCCAAGTGATACATTCTTATCTGCAAACTGATTTGTGTGTATGGGTTATGCCTTTAATAAAGCTAATAGCTCGTCTTCATTAATCACTTTAACGCCTAAATCCTGCGCTTTAGCCAGTTTAGAACCAGCGGCCTCACCCGCCACTAAGCAGTCAGTATTTTTTGATACACTCCCCGCTACTTTCGCTCCCAAGGCTTGTAATTGAGCTTTAGCATCATTTCGATTTAGCTGAGTTAAGGTGCCTGTTAACACCCACGTTTGGCCTTTAAGACTTAATTCAGCCTCATCAACAGCTTCAATCGCAGGCCAATTCACGCCTGCTTCAATCAACTTATCAATGACTTCAAGGTTATGAGGTTGAGCAAAAAAGTGCGCAATATGCTTTGCCACAATTGTCCCGACATCATCCACTTCAATTAAGGCATCAATATCTGCCGCTTTAATTGCATCAAGCGTTTTATAGTGACTTGCTAAGTTAGCGGCTGTTGCCTCGCCCACTTCACGGATCCCCAAAGCATAGATGAAACGCGCTAACGTCGTGGTCTTCGCTTCATCTATCGCAGCAATTAACTTTGTCGCTGACTTCATTGCCATACGTTCAAGCATGGTCACCATTGATGCAGTTAAGGTAAACAGTTCAGCAGGGCTTTGTACAAGTTCCTTGTCAATCAGCTGCTCAACGACTTTATCGCCCATACCATCAATATTTAACGCTTTTCGTGAAGCAAAATGCTTAATCGCTTCTTTACGTTGAGCCTCACAAAACAAACCACCGCTGCATCGAGCAACCGCTTCGCCCTCAAGACGTTCCACTAAACTTTGACATACGGGACACTCTGACGGGAAAGTAATCTCAGTCGCATTATCAGGGCGTTTTTCTGGCACAATGGCCACGATTTGCGGAATCACATCACCCGCGCGGCGAATAATTACGGTATCACCAACTTTGACGCCTAAACGCGCGATTTCATCGGCATTGTGTAACGTGGCATTTGATACAGTAACGCCGCCCACGAAGACAGGTTTTAAACGTGCAACTGGCGTTACCGCACCTGTACGACCGACTTGAAAATCCACATCTTCTAGTAAGGTCATTTCTTCTTGAGCTGGAAACTTATACGCGATAGCCCAGCGCGGCGCACGCGCAACAAAGCCAAGCACTTGTTGTTTAGCAGTATCGTTAACTTTTATGACGACGCCATCAATTTCATAAGATAACTCACTTCTGCGAGCCATAATATCGGCATAATAAGCGAACACTTCAGGTAAAGACTCGCAGACTTTCACTTCTTGGCTTAACGGTAGTCCCCATTCTTTAAGCTGGTTTAGCTGCCCAAAATGGGTATCAGCTAGAGGAGTCACTTCACCTTCGACTACCCCTAATGCATAGGCATAGAAGCCTAGTGCACGTGTTGCAGTAATTTTACTATCTAGCTGTCTTAAACTACCTGCGGCCGCATTACGTGGATTAACAAAGACCTTTTCGCCTTTACTCAATTGACGTTCATTTAACGCATCAAAAGCCGCTTTTGGCATGATGACTTCACCACGCACCTCTAATAGTTCTGGAAAGTGTTCTCCACGTAATTTGAGTGGCACTGACTTAATGGTTTTAACATTATCGGTAATGTCTTCGCCCACCGCTCCGTCACCACGTGTTGCCGCCCGTTCTAATATACCGTTACGGTATAAAATACTGACAGCTAGACCATCTAATTTAGGCTCACAACAATAATGAACCGTATCGACTTTATCGCTAATACGTTTATTAAATGCCTCAAAATCAGCTTTTTCAAAAGCATTATCAAGGCTCAACATTGGCTTTAAATGGGTAATTTGATCAAATTTGGCCAGAGGAGCGCCGCCTACACGTTGCGTCGGAGAGTCCGCACTCATTAATTCAGGGTGAGCTGTTTCAAGTGCGATTAAACGTTGCATTAAACGGTCATACTCAGCATCTGGAATACTAGGAGCATCATCAACGTAATAACGAATATTATGGCTATGCAGTTCACTGCTAATTTGCTGAATTTCTGTTTTAATGTCTTGCATAAAAATCACTCATCTAAAGACAAATGAGGCCGCAAGTGCGGCCTCATTCTATTATCATTTAATATTAAATTGTCGCCGCTTACGCTACAACTCTGATACGGCCTAAATACTCTTGTTTGGTGCTATCCGTCCAAGGTTGACGTTGGCCATCTAAGACTTCTGCACCTAAATCATCAGCCAATTGCTGAGCAGAATTAAGCATGATTGAGAAGTTCATTAATGGATCACCGTGACAAGGCAGAGTCATAAACAACACCACACCTTGGGTGACAAATTGCTCCATGTTATCTGGGTCAAATACGCCCGGTTTAAGCATGTTTGCCATCGAGAATAGTACTTTGCCGTTGCCAGCATTATCTAAGTGACGGTGGAAAATATCCATGTCGCCAAATTTGAAGTTTAATGACAGCAAGCTTGGTAATAGCTCAGCACCATGCATTTGCTCACCTTCACGAGCAACCACATGAAGCACTAATACATCTTGAGGCTCACCTAACGGCTCTTCTGGTTCTGCTGTGTCTATCACAGCATCCTGCGAAGTCGTCTCTTGCACTGTCGGTTTAACTGTCTCATTTACTGCCGCTTGAGAGACACTCGCGTCTTGCTTACTCTCTGCAGGCTCAACGTCAGTGGTCGTCATGGTTTCCACTTGGCTCGATTGTGGTTGAGAATAAGAGTCTTCTGCAAACAACGCTTGCTGAGTTGGCACATGCTCTTCAACTGCAGGTTGAATTTCTGCAATAGTTTCTTGAACTGGCTCGCTTACTTTCAGTACAGGCTCTTTACGCTCAGGATGATAACTTGGCGCTTGAGTATTAACCGCAGATTGATTTTGTAAACCAATGCCTTTTTTAGATCCCACTTCATTGATTTCAACATCATTATTGTCGGGTTGATGGCCTGAAGGTGTAGGGATTGGGCTTGGTTCTACTTTAGCGCCTTCACTTGTATCACTGTCCACTTTAACTCGACGAACTTCGCCAATACCGTCAGCATCAAACCCTTGAGAATCTCGCTGCTGAGCTTGGTCTTTATAAAAACCCGTCATTGGGTTGTCTTTTAGGCTTTTTGGTTGTTGTTTACGAATAGACCAAAAACCATGAACCAGTACTGCAATTATCGCTATTGCACCCAGTACAAACAAAACCAGTTGAAAATCTTCCATTGGTAACCCTGTAATCCTGTTTAATCCGCGTCGGCTAGTGCCACCGCTTCATCGATATCTACTGCGACTATACGTGAAACTCCCGGTTCATGCATAGTGACACCTATTAATTGATCAGCCATTTCCATGGTTATTTTATTATGACTGATATAAACAAACTGCACACTCTGTGACATCTCTTTGAGTAAACGACAAAATCGCTCAACATTGGCGTCATCAAGTGGTGCATCGACTTCATCGAGCATACAAAATGGTGCAGGATTAAGTCTAAATATGGCAAATACTAATGATAAAGCGGTTAACGCTTTTTCTCCACCACTAAGAAGGTGAATCGTACTATTCTTCTTTCCTGGAGGTTGCGCCATAATGGTCACTCCAGTTTCAAGTAAGTCGTCGTCGGTCAATGCTAAATATGCTTTACCACCGCCAAAAACTTTAGGAAACAACCTCGATAAGTCCGCATTTACCGCATCAAATGTCACTTTAAAACGACTACGTGTTTCTTTATCAATTTTTCTTATTGCTTCTTCAAGACTGGCTAAGCCTTTGTTTAAATCATTATCTTGATTATCTAAGTAGGCTTTTCGCTCGCTTTGCTGCTCAAACTCTTCAATAGCGGCTAAGTTAATTGCCCCTAAGTGACTTATTCTCGCTCTGACTTTATCTAAACTCTTTTGCCAAGCGCCAACTTTAGCCCCTTCAGGTATCTCTTTGAGTACCGCCTGAATAGTAATTTGTTGCTCTTCGAGTAATTGGTATTGACCGTTAGCTTGACCTTTTAAACCTTCACGCCGTAACTTTAACCCGCTGAGCGATTGAGTCAAGTTTTGAAGTGCACCAAGCTGTTGTTTTTGAATCAATACCGCACTATCGACACGTGTTTGCAACTCAGCTTGTTGCGTCCTGTTGGAATTTAACAATTGTTGCTTTGTTTGTTGGCTATCTAATTGCTGCGATAGTTGATTTTGTAACTGGGCTAATTGCTGATCGCCCAAGGTTTCATTTGTTTGTTTTTGCAGCAATCGCAACTGTTCCGTTTTTTCAGCAAGTCCTTGGCAAACTTGCTGTTGCTTGCTTAATTGCGCAGAAGTCACCGCAGATTGAGTTTGTAACGCCTGTGACTTTTGTTGTAACTGATTAACTTCACGTTCCTGCTGGCTACGTTTCGATTTGCATTCACGCAATTGATGATTCGCTGTCTGCCAGTCTTGATTTGCTTGTTGCTGATGAGCCAACTGCTGCTGGTGCTGACCGGTTAACTGTTCAACTTCACTGGATAGCTGTGCGACAGTTAACTGCCCTTGCTCTATTTGTTGCTGACAATTGACGACTTGCTGATCTAAATTGCTTTTGCGTCGCTGTGTTTCTTTTTGCTGTTTTTGTAAGCTGAGACTCTGTGCCTCAAATTTACTGCAATTAAGCTGCAACTGATGGCACTTAGCTTGAGACGCTGCCATTTGTCCGTGAACATCCGCCACTTGCTGAGTAAGCTCGCTCACTGCAATTTGTTCAGCGAGCAGCGTTTGCTGCAGTTCAGTTATTTCTGCGTCGAGTTGCACAGCTTCATTTTTCAGTGCAAGCTCAGATTGCTGACCTTCTGATTTACTAATGACAAAACCTTGACCGACGAGATAGCCATCTTTGGTAGCAATAATGGTGTTACGAGACATTCTATTCTCACGAGATACAGAATTGCCACGAGATAAAGAATTGTCACCAAACTCAGTATTAGCATTTGGGTGTTCGAGTATTAACTTTGCCTCGGTAATGGAATCAACCCAAACCACCTGTTCAAGCCAAGGAGCAAGATTCACCGGCGCTTGAATTTGCGCCTGGCTCCAACCTTTATCGCAGCTGACAAACCCTCGTTCATCCCAATTATCAAGAGCGTTGACTTCTGTCTGTAAAATGCCCTGCAAAAGCAAGTCTACGGCTTGTTCCCAACCTGGAATGACATTAATCACCTGCCATAAGGCTTGTTGATGCTCAGGCTGATTGTTACTCAACCATTGATCAATCAACTCATGGCGAGCAGTCAGCGAGGTTAAATGTTGCTTATTTTGCTGATACTGTTCAGATACTTGCTGCAGTGATTGTTGCTTATCTTCTAGCTGTTCAGTTAACTGATGTTTGATGTCATCTTCTAGTGCTAACTCTTGGGTTAGTGATGTAATCTGTTCATCTAACGCCGCTAGCTCTGCATGATTATTTTCATCAGTGTTGTGTTGTTGCTCAGCTTTTAACGTAATTAGCTGTTGCTGCAACACAGATAAACTTTGCTGCTGATGCTGCAATTTGTTTTGAGTTAACGCCGCTTCCATTTTGGCATTCGACACCGTATCAGACAGAATACTCAGGTGCTGTTGCAGCCCTGCAGCTTTTTCATCCACTTCTTGTAGTTGTTCATCAATGATAGCTAATTCTTCATTTGCATTACTAAGCTGTGGCGTTAAAGACTCAATTTCTGACGTCAGTTGCTGTTCTTGTACTGATAATGTTTGCAACTCATTGCTGGCTTCTTGATGTTGTTTCGTCACATCAGCTAATTGCTGTTCAAGCTGGGAGTCTTGTTGCTGTTGATGCTTCAATTGCTGCTCAAGCTTGGCAATTTCTGTCCCCGCTTGATAATACTGCTCAACGAGCTTTTGTTCACTATCTGATAAGTCAGTGAGTTGGGTCTTTAGCTGAGTTAGCGTAAGTTCGGTGGTTTCACCTTGGCCTTTTTCTGCCGCAATAGATAACTCAAGCTGATTAATTTCAGTCGCAATATTATCACTTTGGCTTTGCAGTTCTTGATATCGCATCACCAGCAATTGAGCATGAAAGTCACGCTCCTGCTGCTTAAGTTCACGATATTGCTTGGCCGCTTGAGCCTGTTGGTCAAGTTTTTCTAACTGAGTGCCAAGCTCTAAGCGAATATCGCTCAGCCGCTCAAGATTTTCACGGGTATGGCGGATCCGATTTTCAGTTTCACGGCGACGCTCTTTGTAACGAGATATTCCCGCCGCTTCTTCAATAAATACTCTAAGCTCTTGGGGTTTTGATTCAATAAGCCGTGAAATGGTGCCTTGCTCAATAATAGCGTAACTGCGGGGACCAAGACCTGTCCCCATAAATAAGTCAGTAATATCTTTTCGGCGACACTTTTGACCATTAAGGAAATAATTAGAGTCGCCATCACGGCTCACCTGACGTTTAACAGTGATCTCTTGATAACTGGCATATTGACCTGCAAGTCGGCCATCTATATTTTCAAAACTCAGCTCAATACTGGCCACTGATACAGGTTTACGGGCGCTTGAACCGTTAAATATAACGTCCATCATCGAGTCGCCACGTAAATGCTTGGCGCTACTTTCACCCAACACCCAGCGTACAGCATCAATCACATTGGATTTACCACAGCCGTTTGGACCAATAATGGCAGTCAATGGTTGATTAAAGGGAATTTTGGTTGCGTCAACGAACGACTTAAAGCCAGCAAGTTTTATTTGTTTTAATCGCATGTTGCTTAAGTCGTCGTTCCGTTAGGATAAGTAAGTGATATAAAAGTATGAATCAGATATACAGCTAACTTTACCAATCGCGCTGCATTTTGTAACGATTTTTATGACTTAAACACACTTTAAGGCTTGTTTTCCGAGCAATGCGTCACCACAATCAGTAATAAGTAGTTTTTTCAAGGATGTAATGAATGGCAATCAAACCCGTTAAAAGTGGTGTAAATTATTTTATTGATGGCTTTAAGCTGATAAAACAGCCAGGGCTACGTACTTTTGTGTTTATTCCCTTAATGGTCAACTTAGTCTTATTTTCAACAGCAATTTATTTTGCTGTCGGCAAACTAGATGAACTATTTGGTTGGATGAACAGCCAAATACCTGAATACCTGACTTGGCTTAACTTTTTCTTGTGGCCGCTCGCAATCGTCAGCTTATTAGTGGTGATGTCATTTGTATTTAGCTCTGTGATGAACTGGATTGCAGCCCCTTTCAATGGACTGCTTGCCGAAAAAGTTGAAATGCATCTAACGGGTAAACCACTCAATTCTGGGACCACAGTTGATCTTATAAAAGACTTACCGCGGATCCTAGGACGAGAGTGGATTAAGCTTAAATACTATCTACCAAGAGCATTACTTTTTTTAGTGCTATTTATTGTACCTGTTGTTGGTCAAACTGCAGCGCCTATCCTTTGGTTCTTGTTTAGTGCTTGGATGATGGCGATTCAATATTGTGATTTTCCTTTTGATAATCACAAAGTCCCTTTTAATGATATGAAATTTGCTTTAGCTCAAACTAAAGGCACCAGCTACAGTTTTGGCGCAGCGGTGACTTTATTTTCAATGATACCTATCGTTAACTTTATCGTGATGCCTGTGGCGATTTGTGGTGCAACAGCCATGTGGGTCGATAAATACCGTGAAGCGTATAAACATCCAGAAATCGCTCCCGAATAACCTATACGCCCCCTATCCTAATAAAAATGCCCAAGCTTGCTTAGGGCATTTTTTTACAGAACTAATATATACAGGTCTAAAGTCTAAGCTTGATTAATCCCCCTTAAACAAACGAGTCGATACAAAACAAACAACGCTAAAACTTGCCTAATCTAGCAACGCGACAACGACCTCACACTCAAGCAAAACAAATTGGTTACAATTTGAAACCATTTAAACACAAATAGCTAACGATCTTATCGATGGATTTTGCGACAATTGCTCAAACTCATCATAATTCTTACGTATATTGTGAATAAAACTGTTTATTTTCATACTCTTTTATCAGGCTTCTTTGCCACATCCCTCAGTTTAAGTGCCCCAGTAAATGCTGGCGATCCTCAGCAATTCAATGTCACGATTCCGACATTAACTCAACACGCTGACATAGATGGTGAATTCAATGAGCCACAGTGGCAACAAGCCGCCAATATTCAACTTAAATACGAAACCTCTCCGGGTGAGAACATTGCCGCATTAGTAACAACAGATGCCAAAATATTCGCAACTGAAACCAGCCTATTTGTTGCCTTTACAGCCCATGACAATAACCCTTCCCAAATTCGCGCTAATTTGCGTGATCGTGATAATTCGTGGGGTGATGATCAAGTCGGGATTAAGTTAGATACATTTAATAATGCCCGTCTGGCTTATCAATTTTTCGTCAACCCTTATGGCGTTCAAAATGACTCTATTGAAAATGAGCTCACTGGCCAAGAAAGCGATGCATGGGATGGGATTTGGTATAGCGCGGGTAAATTAACCGAGCAAGGCTACCAAGTAGAAATCGAACTGCCTCTTAGATTATTTAACTTTGATGATAAGAAAGACATTCAAACTTGGGGGATAGAACTAGTCAGATTTTACCCTCGCAATGAAACTCACCGTTTATCAACCAACAAAATTGATAGAAACGTATCATGTCAACTATGTCAATTAGGCACTGCAACAGGATTAGCTGGCGCGCAGCAAGGCCAAGATATTCAAATTACCCCATCTATTGTTGCAGCGAGAAATAGCCAACGAGAATTGAATCCAAATCAGCCATGGCAAGATGAAGATGATATTGAGGTTGGATTAGATTTACGTTGGGGTATTACCCCGACAACCTTGCTTAATGCCACAATTAATCCTGATTTTTCTCAAGTCGAGGCAGATTCAGGTCAACTCGATGTGAATAATAATTTCGCATTGTTTTACCCTGAAAAACGGGCATTTTTTTTAGATAACAAAGACTATTTCGATACTCAATTAAGCCTATTACACACTCGAAATATTAGTTCGCCAGATTATGGACTTAAATTAACGAGTAAAACTGACGACCATACCATTGCTGTATTAGCGGCAAACGATGAACAAACCCAGTTTCTAGTACCAGGAAACTTAAGCTCAGACGTCGCCACCATAGATGAAGAAAGCTATAACCTTGCAGCACGATATCGCTTTGACCCAAGCAGTGAGCTTTCTTTTGGCGGCTTGGTTACCGCAAAACAATCAGATAACTACCATAACTATGTCGCCAGTGTTGACACCAAATGGCAACCGACAAAACAAGATACATTTACTGCACAATATGTCTTTTCAGATACCGAATATCCTGAAGATTTCTTTCAGCAGTTTTGTAACGGCGATGACTGCTCAACTCCCCCACAAGGCTGTGAAATAGGCAATTGTGATTATAACGAACGAGTACTGCGAACCAAAAAGCAAGGTAACTTTTCTGACAGCATGTATCGCATCAGTTATGACCATGAACGCCGAAATTGGCGTGCATTTTCACGCTATGAATCCACTGGCGAAGACTTTCGAGCAGACTTAGGTTTTATTGAACGCATTGACGCCAGTAAGTTTGTTGCAGGTGGCAATTACTATTGGTACCCAACGGACAACTTCTTTAGCAAGATCCAGTTTGGTGGTGATTGGGATATTACTCATAATCAAAATAATGAAAAAATTGAACAAGAAGCCGAACTATCAGTGAGCTTTGAAGGTGGCTGGCAAAGTTATATTGCTACAGGTATTGTCCACAAAGATCGTGTTGGTCGTCGTCTTGATAGTTCTTCACTTGCTATTGATGGCAATACAAGCATGTATACCATCGACCTAATGTGGTTTTACACTAACTTTGTGCCATTCGACTCGTTAAAAATCGAGTTCGATAGCAACTATGGTGACGATATTGATTATGCCAATGATCGCCCTGCCACAGTAACGATGTTTAACCCTGCGTTTGAATGGAAAATTACCGATTCAATTATTTTAGATATAGACCATAAATACCAAGCGCTTGATGTAGATGAAGGTCGATTATTTACCGCTAACCTAACTGATTTACGCTTAAATTGGCAAATAACCTTAAACAGTTTCTTACGTTTATCGAGTGTTTATACTGATATTGAGCGCGACCCAGACTTATATCAATATCAATCACCCAATGAACAATATCAAAATTTAGGCAACGAGATTTTATACGGCTATAAACTCAATCCCCAGTCGGTATTCTATTTAGGCTACTCTGATGGATTAATTTCTACCGATGACATTGACTCATTAACTCAAAAAGATAAAACCTACTTTATGAAAGTCAGTTACGCTTGGTTGCTTTAGTAAAACCTTAGGTTAATGAATCAAAAAGGACTGCCGAAGCAGTCCTTTTTTATAACTATATAAACAATAAAGCGAGCTTATAACACCACTTTATTTCGTCCAGCTTCTTTTGCTTCATACAAACACAAATCAGCACGATGTAATAAAGTATCTAAGTTAGTATCAGTCGACTCCGCTTTGGCAATACCACAACTAAAACTAATCGTTAGCTCACCCGCGTCAGTTATAAAAGGCTGAGAATTAACTTGCTGTCTAAATTTATCCATCACTGTGAATGCACGGTCACCATCAAGTCCTTTAAAAGCCACGACAAACTCTTCACCGCCAAACCTTGCAACAGTAAAGTGTTGTCCGAAAGCATTTTTAAGTCGTTTAGCAAACTCAAACAACACTTGATCGCCCACATCATGTCCGTGAGTGTCATTAACCTTTTTAAAAAAGTCGATATCAATTAAACCCAATGCAAATTGACCAGCATCAGAGACATCTTTTTCATGTTGGGTAAAAAAGTAACGTCGAGTATAAGCTTTAGTTAAATAATCACGGTTAGCTTGTTCCCATAAACTGCGGATCATGTCTAATGAGTCAAGCGTATTTAACACACGGCAATGAAACTCTTCGTGGACAAACGGCTTTTGCAAAAAGTCATTAGCGCCATTCTTGATGAAACGTGCAGACAGACTTTCATCCGTATCATTTGAAAGACCAATAATGGCTAAATCTTCACGGCTAAACTTTTCGCGTACTTTTAGAATTAACTCGAAGCCATCAACATTAGGCATGTTGTAATCAGTGATCAGCAATTGAATATCAGGAGTTTCATTTAATACCGTTATTGCCTCTGCGCCATCACAGGCTTCGAGCACAGTAAAAAGTTGCTGCTCAAGTAAAACCTTAACGAACTTACGACTCACTACTGAGTCGTCTGCCACCAACACTTTGACATGTTGATTTTGATCCAACCTCGCCACAAGCTTAACCACGTACTCATAACTGAATCGATTTTCTTTTAACACGTAGTCAGCAATACCCAATTTAAGCAATTTTTTACGCTGACGAGCATCGAGGTTTGAAGATAAAACAATACAAGGAGTTTGGTAAGACATCAGCACCAGCTGGGCAATTTCGCCATCTGGTGCATCTGGTAGGTTCAATTCGGCAACCACAACAAAATAGGAATGTTGTTCTAGTAAGGCATTCGCTGATGAAACATCTGCCGCAATATCAACTTCACAATGCAGCTCTTGCATTAACAAATGCCGAAGTACTTTAGATACAGCTTCGTTATCTTCAACAATCAATATACGCAATTAATTCACCTATTTATTATTAGGTCTTTTCTAAAATGATGCTCCCAATAGAATAGCCAGCACCAAATGAACAAAGCAGCCCTAAATCACCAGTCGTAAAATCTTGATTATATTTATGAAATGCAATAATCGACCCGGCTGAAGCAGTATTAGCATATTCATCCAACACCACTGGGGCTTTCAATTTTGTAACATTATCACCGAGAAGTTTACGAACTACAAACATATTCATATTAATATTTGCTTGGTGGAGCCATAACCTCTTAAATTCATTGGCTTGGATCTGCTCTTCTGCCAGCTGTTTATCTAAATGTTGGTAGATCATTGGCAATAATTCTTTGAATACTTTTCGACCTTGCTGATGGAATAATTTATCAGGTTTTTCAGCATTGTTCGGATCGCAGCGGTTAATATGGCCAAAATTACTGCGGATATTATTAGAAAAATCGGTAAAACATTGGCTAGAAAGTACATTAAATGCATGTTCAGATTGAGCAAGCGATGCACGTTCAACCACAACAGCTGTTGCCACGTCGCCAAAAATGAAGTGGCTGTCCCTATCCCGATAATTCACTTGCGGTGAGCAAATCTCAGGATTAATGACTAATACTCTTGATGCAGTACCTGATTGGACTGCATTTACAGCATTAACAATCGCAAAGGTCGCCGATGAACACGCCACCAGCATGTCATAGGCAAAACCTTTAGTGCCCATTGCTTGTTGAATTTCAATCGCAATAGCAGGATAAGAACGTTGCGTGTAAGCACATGCCACAATCACCAAATCAATATCTTCTGCATTAAGCTGAGCTTGTTCTAATGCTTGTTGAGCGGCTTTAATGCCAATTTCAGCCTGCATTGAAAGCGCATCTGATGGTTTATCTGCAATTAATGGCATCATCACTTTAGGATCTAAAATCCCATCTTTGACCATCACATACCGGCTTTTAATCCCTGATGCTTTTTCAATAAACTCAGCTGAAGAATGCGATAAAGCGGCAAGCTCACCAGATTCAATTTCGGTACTGTGCTGCGCATTAAATTCGTCTACATAGGTATTAAAACTTAACACTAACTCTTCGTTACTTACGCTAAATGGCGGTGTGTAAAGGCCGCTACCTGAAATAACCACTTTGTTCATATTAGATCTGCCGTATCAATTTGGTGAAAACAACAATTCATCTCGGTGTTGAACCTTGAGCTGAAGCTTACCTGCTGAACAAGTAATGACTTTATTCATTACACCCAATAAGAAAGGATAAATTGCGCTTTTGTAATGTCAGTCTATTACTATCTTTAGTAATCGCTAAGCACAAAATGCTGATTTAGCGATGGTCAGACCATCGAGCTCATTGAAGCGTGCTTAACTAAGACATTGTTATATAAGCAGATGCTTTATTATTATAATTGAGTTAACTTTAATAACTAAAAGGAATAACGAATAACAAAGTATCACTGTTAAAGCCTCTTAAACCGATTATCATTAGACAATGCCAACATAGGAGCAAACCATGAGCAACATTTACGAAGACAATTCATATACGCTAGGTAATACCCCACTAGTGCGCCTTAATCGAGTAAGCAATGGTAAAGTGTTAGCCAAAGTTGAAGCACGTAATCCAAGTTTCAGTGTTAAGTGCCGTATTGGTGCGAACATGATTTGGGATGCTGAGAAAAAAGGCACCCTAACAAAAGAAGTAGAATTAGTAGAGCCAACTTCTGGTAACACAGGTATTGCACTTGCATATGTTGCAGCTGCTCGTGGTTACAAACTTACCCTTACTATGCCAAACACAATGAGTCTTGAGCGTCGTAAGTTGCTTAAAGCACTTGGTGCTAACCTTGTGTTAACTGAAGGCGCTAAAGGTATGAAAGGTGCGATTGATAAAGCCGAAGAAATTCGTCAATCAGATCCTGCTAAGTACTTAATTCTTGGTCAATTCAGTAACCCAGCTAACCCTGAGATCCACGAGAAAACAACGGGTCCAGAGATCTGGAACGATACTGATGGTGACGTTGCAGCATTTGTAGCAGGTGTTGGTACTGGTGGTACTATTACAGGTGTAAGTCGTTACCTTAAAGCACAGAACAAAGATATTGTTTCTGTTGCAGTAGAGCCTGTTGACTCTCCTGTTATTGCACAAGCAAAAGCAGGCCAACCACTTCAACCTGGACCACATAAAATCCAAGGTATTGGCGCAGGTTTTATCCCTGGTAACCTAGATTTAGAGATGGTTGATTTAGTAGAAGCCGTCAGCAACGAAGATGCTATTGCTATGGCTCGTCGCCTAATGGAAGAAGAAGGTATCTTAGTGGGTATTTCTTCAGGTGCTGCAGTTGTAGCTGCAAACCGCATTGCTGAAAAGCCAGAATTTGCAGGCAAGAACATTGTTGTAATCCTACCATCAGCTGCAGAACGTTACCTGTCATCTGCACTATTTGCAGGCGCATTTGGTGACAGCGAAAACGTACAATAATAAACAATCAAAGATTGTTTTAATAAAAGCCCAGCAATTGCTGGGCTTTTTAATATCTATAACATTTCACAAGCATCACTTAACCTGTTTCAAAAACGACGAACGCTGTTCATTACAACAATTTGTCCGTCGCATTCTTAGTACACCGACATTGAAGAACACTTCTGATTGTCGCTATCAACTCCTATACTAAACATTGATAACCAAGATTAATTCGCTGTCGTATCGATATTTTTTATAACTGTAGAGCTAGATCAAAATTTGCTTTTGTTGTGTCTGATACTATCGCCGAAATTTTCTAATCATCCCAACATCCCTATATGTCTTTTTACCAATCTCCTAAATCTATATCCGCTTATGACGCTAAGTTTGAAGCCCAAAAAATTGCCTTCGCTCCTGTTAGTTTCCAAGTGGCCCGTTGTTTAAGCCAGTTTGGCTTACTTGCACAAATCGATAAAGCTGGAGAAGCGGGTATCAGCCTTACAGAATTAACTAACAACAATGACCTTTCTGAATACGCCATTCACGTGTTACTGGATATGGGATTAAGCATGGGGATATTTTGGTGTAAAGATGAGTTATATCGATTAGATAAAACAGGATATTTCTTACTGCATGACGATATGGCATCCAAGAACCTGAACTTTATCCATGATGTTTGTTATCAAGGTTTATTTGAGCTAGAAGCATCGCTTAAACAAGGAAACGCAGCGGGATTAAAACACTTAGGAGACTGGGACACCATTTACCCAGGATTAAGCCAACTGCCAGAACAGACAAAACGTAGTTGGTTTGAATTTGACCATTATTATTCAGACCACGCATTTGACAGTTTACTGCCAATGATTTTCAAATCTAAGCCACAACATATAGTCGATGTCGGTGGTAACACAGGTAAATGGGCATTCGCTTGTACTGGCTATGATGCCAACGTCAACGTCACCATCATGGATCTACCAGGGCAACTGGCCGTAGCGATGGAGAACGCACGCAACAATATGGTCAATGATAGAGTGTTTCCATTTGAAACAGACCTATTAGACCCAAGCAAACCATTTTTTGAAGGCGGTGATTTATACTGGATGAGTCAGTTCTTGGACTGTTTTTCAAAGCAGCAAATTATCACCATTTTAAAACGCACAGTTGCCGCAATGAAACCTAACAGTGAACTGTGTATTTTAGAAACTTACTGGGACAGGCAACCTTACGAGGCAGGAGCATATTGCGTAAACGCCACATCACTTTATTTTACCGCAATAGCGAATGGCTATAGCCGCATGTATCACAGTAAAGATATGTTAAAGATGATCAGTGAAGCTGGTCTTTACGTTGATGAAGACATCGACAATATTGGCTTAGGGCACACCTTATTACGTTGTAAGGTAAAACCATAGGCTAAACTCCACATTGTTTACACTTATCAAACTGTAACACCATTGAGTAATTACGTTAAAATCTCTCCATATTGGCAAACGCTTGAATTAAATTTAACATTTACATTCAAGCGATATTGCCTACAAATCCAGTAAACACCTGCCATACAGCGCTTGTTAAATAGTGATTAACCTCACAAAATCAATTTCGCAACATTAAATTTAACGCCTTTTCACTAATACATTTTGCAACATCTTCAAACGTCACCACTTTAGTTGAAGCTAATTATGCGTGACATTTCTTTACCGTAGCTACACAAAAAATCCACATTTGCGTTCAAAAAACAACCCGAGCGAGCTTTATCTATTCAGTTACACCCTCTTATCGTTCGTAACAAGATGTGACACCAAACACTTATGTTAATTTCAGAAACAAAAACAAGACATAATCACTACAAAAATAACAACTCACCCCTGTAACAGCCATGTTGCCAATGTTATTTAAGTATGATTTTATCCACCTTCCGCAAAGACCTGTTAACCCCATTTACAAGTCAACAAAGAGATTTACTAATTAAAAACGCGGCTTTGATAAAATCAATATAGGAAGAGATGAGATGCAGCTTAATTCAAAAGTAGCCAATGCAATTCGCATAGCATTGGTTGGCGGAGCATTCACCGCAGCGATAAGTTCTCCAGTAGTGCTAGCTGCTGAAGAAGGTGCAGATGTAGAACGCATTCAAATTACTGGTTCACGTATTAAACGTACCGACTTAGAAACAGCGACACCTGTCACTGTTCTTAGTGCAGACGATATGGCAAAGCAAGGATTTACCACTATCCAAGATGCACTGCAAAACTTAACGTCGACCACAGGAGCCATGACAACTCAAGAAGTCCATGGTTTCACTCCTGCAGCATCTTCAATCAGTTTACGTAACGCAGGTGCAAGCCGTACATTAACGCTTATTGATGGTAAGCGCTTAAATCAGTACCCAAAACCAGCAGGCGGAACGGATAACTTCGTAGATACAGCTAATTTACCAATGGAAGCAGTTGAAAGAATTGAGGTTCTTCAATCTGGTGGTTCTGCAGTTTACGGTGCAGATGCTGTTGGCGGTGTGATTAACATTATCTTGAAAAAAGATTTTGACGGTGCAGCCCTTAAATATCGTCATGGCGATACTATGGAAGGCGGCGGAATGAATGATCGTATCGCGCTTTCATTAGGTTCTTCAAACGAGAAAGGCAACGTATCAACCTTCATTGAGTTCAGTAGCAATGAAGCATTACAAGCTACAGATCGTGAAAACTTCGGTTTACACACAGATAAAGTGCCACACAGTGACTACTCACAATACAGCTCTTATGGTGCGCGTATTGCCGGTACAGGCACAGGGGCTCGTTCACTGTCGCCTCAAGAATGTACTGATGGCGGCTTCTTCTGGGATGATGCACGCAGCATTTGTGGTTTTGACCGTTCAGAATGGCGTGACTTAGAGCCAGAAAGCTATCGCTTTATCAGTACAACCAACTTTAACTATGAACTATCTGACGATATAACTTTCTTAGGTCGTCTTGATTTTGCTAACGCTAAATCAACCACCAACTTTGAACCAATGGCAATTGATGATTACGATATCAATGTTTCAGGTGATGACTTAACCGTGAGCTACGGCGATTTGATGAGCAAGACATTTAGCAAATCAACCGGGCTTGGTGGTGACTTCGCTAATGCTACTGATGGCGATTACTACTATGTTCGACGTCTACACGAATTTGATAACCGTAGTGGCGAAACGAACACCAATAACTACTTTTTCTCAGCAGGTCTTCAAGGCGTTTTAGCTGATGAGTACGATTGGGATATGTCTGTAAACTACGGTCGTACCAACGTCGATGTTTATCGCAGCGGTTTTGCAACTGTTGGTGGCATGTTCGATTACATCACAGCAGGTGAAAACGGTAATTCATTACTTGAAAACATGTCTGACGAAGATGTTGAAGCAGCGTCTTACTCTCCATTTGAGCGTGCTCAGTCTACTCAAAAGAACGTTCAAGCAAACATCACAGGTATGGCGTTTGAAATGCCTGATGGCGATGCGATGTTTGCATTTGGTGCTGAATACACAGAACAAGACTATGAAACAGAATCTGATTCTGAAACCCAAAATGGTTCAGTGCTAACAACAGGTGGTTCATCTGGTGCTGGCGAACGTGATTTCTGGGCAACTTATGCAGAATTAAGTGTCCCATTAATGGACGAATTAACAATCGCTGCGGCGCTTCGTTACGATCACTACAGCGACTTTGGTGGTAATTTATCACCACAAGTAACCGTAGAATACCGTCCTGTTGACGAGTTATTGGTTCGTGGTTCTTGGAGTAGCGTATTCCGTGCCCCTGATATGCACCGTGTATACGGCGATGCGACAAACGGCTTCACTACAGTTATCGACTTTAAACAGTGTCAAGCAATGGGCGGACAGCCTGGTGTTACTAACCCAGATCCAACCATCAATGAAATTTGTAATGAGCTTCACATTGACACCACAACTGGTGCAAACAAAGATCTAGAAGCAGAAACAGGCTACACAGCTAACATCGGTGCAGTTTGGGGTGGCGATAGCTTAGAAGCATCGATTGACTTATGGGAATGGAAACTTGACGACATGGTAAGCGATATTAGCGCTTCGACTGCCGCTCAAGAATACGACACCTATGAAGATATGATCACTCGTGATGCAAGTGGCACAATCACTCACATCAACACTGTGGCTCAAAACTTAGCGTATCAAAAAGTACGTGGTATTGATTTAACAGCTGGTTACAGCTGGGACTTCAATGATATGGGTGAATTACGAGTTAACTTTAATGGTACTTACATTTTGTTATCTGAAGGTCAGTTAAACCCAACTTCAGATGTTGATGACGACATTGAAGACGGCGGATTACCTCAGTACCGTGCCAACATGATCTTCACCTACTTCATTAATGACTTTGAAACCACGCTAGGTGCTTACCATACAGCACGTATGCACGGTGTGTCTTACAGCTCATTCATTGATGATGACGAGTTCAGCGAAGAAGATTTAGAAGTCGCATCACAGACTAAGTGGAATCTAACATCGGCTTATAACTTCACAGATAACATGAAGTTAACGGCTGGTATCGTCAACCTATTTGACGTAGGTCCTAACTTTGACCCAACTAACACATCATGGCCTCACTACCCTCGTAGCGTCTACAACGCTCGCGGACGTGAATGGTTTGTTGAAGGTGAAGTTAAGTTCTAACGTTAATGTAATACAACTTTAAGTGTCTCCCGACTCTAACGGCATCAAAAGTATCTGATGCCGTTTTTTTATGGCTTTGATTAACTAAACCCAAAGTAATGAGCAGCAACAACCGTCATACTAGATAATACAAATAAGCCCACCATAAAGCGCCAAATAAACTTAAACCAATTGCCCCATTCAACACGACATACCCCTAACGTCGCCATTAAAGAAGCAGACGTTGGTACCAATACATTGGTAAAGCCATCACCTAATTGAAACGCTAACACCGCAACTTGACGGGTCACTCCGACAAGATCAGCAAGAGGCGCCATTAAGGGCATAGTTAACGCTGCTTGACCAGAGCCTGAGGTCACAAAGAAATTAAACACCGACTGAAACAACAACATAAACCAAGCTGAAAGTGCTGTAGGTAATTGGCCAATGACATTCCCTGCACTGTGCAAAATAGTGTTCAGAACACTCGGTTCAGCAGCGCCAGCACCGCCGAGTAATAACAAGATGCCAGAAGCACAACCTACCAATACTGCAGGCTCAAGCATCGTGCCTGCACCTTGCTTAAAACTCACTGCAACCTTATTCATATTTAAACCATTTAGGTTAAATACAACCCCAATCACCCCCACGATAATTCCCATCGTAAAGAACTGGCTAGCAATTTCTGGAATAAACCAAGCATGTGCAATCACGCCCCATATCACCCAGGCAATTGTGCCTACTATAGTCAGTAGCACTAAAATATCACCAAGATTAAAACGACTGTCTTTGACATGACCTTGCTGGTTATCACGGAAAAATTGATCCGACTCGTAACTAAAAGATGCTGTTGGCGTTTGTTGAATTTTACTTGCATAACGCATAGTAAAAGCAATACCAATTAGCGTGAAACCAAGCCACATTATGGCACGAACACCTGCACCAGAAAGTACAGGCACCCCAGCAATGCCTTGTGCAATTGCCACACTAAATGGGTTCATCCAAGAGCTGGCAAAACCAATTTGAGTTGCAACATAAGTCACCATCACAGTACAGATGGAGTCGTAACCTAATCGAATCATTAACGGGCAAATAATAATCGCAAATGCAATTGCCTCCTCGCCCATTCCAAATACTGCGCCGCCCAATGAAAACAAACTGAATATCACCGGAATAAAGAGTTTTTCATTGCCTTGAGTTTTATCAATTAACCGCAAAATACCGTTATCTATGGTGCCCGTTGCCATCACGACACCAAAGGAGCCTCCAATGACGAGCATGAACATAATCACACCGATGGCGCTGCCCCATTTAGAGCCAGACACCATACCTTCAAAGGCAAAATTAAAAAAGCCAACCTCGCCATGGCCTTTAAACAACGAGATAGGCTCAACTTTAGGCTCGCCAGCGTCATCTAAAGCATATTGAAACGAATTAGGGTCGATTACCGTGCGTGTTTTTTCTGCTCCGTCGATAACATAATGAGCATCTAGAGTAGAAAAAGAACCGATAGGGATAATATAGGTCAGCAACGCAGCAGCAAGAGCAACAAAAAAGATAATCACCAAGGTATCTGGCATCTGCTTTGTGGTGTTACCCGTCAAATTGGTGGAATGTGCTTGAGGCGAATTGCCTTGGGATGAGTCGGAAGTTACTGGTTCTTGATGTGGCGAATTCATTTACAGTCCATTTTTAAGTTATTGTTATATGGATTAATGCCAACACATTAGGCATTTTTACGACACTGGCATACTACAATAGCTAATAAAAAATTCCCATATGCTTTGAAATCGCACCGAAAATAAACCGTAATTGAGTTATTGAACCACAGCATTAGCTGTCGAGTGACAGTCTGATTTTCAGTGAGATTTAAGCAGCGATTCAAATTCACTTTGTATTTAAATTAACCACCATTTTTTGCGCAACAGTTTGAAAAAGAGTTAATTCATCATCAGCTAGCCCTTGCGTCATTTGTTGATATATCTGTTTATCAATCTGATTAATCTTACCCATAATACACTGACTTTCTTCGGTTAAACGCAAACATTGACTGCGCTTATCTTCTGGGTTCGGCTCTTTCACAATCAAGCCCTGAGTGATTAACGTGTTCAGTAATCTTGTTACCTGGGCTTTATCTCGATTTAAGAAGTTAGCAATGTCTATCGCTGTACACGGTGATTTTTTATTAATTATTTTAAGCACTCTGACATGCATTGGCGCCACATCTATATCAAGTTGTTCAATATTATCATGCAGTTGCCTTTTCAATACATGTACTAATTGAAACAAACCTTCTAAGGATTTTCGATCTTGCATAATTCACCTCCATCAAAAACTAGTTGACATTATCAACCAAAAAAGAATATAGTTGACATTATCAACCAAATTAAGCCAAATCACAAGACAGGAGGATAACAATGAATCCACAAGCCGTAATGACCTCTTCGCAAATTGAACAAGTTAATGAGCCTAAAGTGGGTCAACAAAAAGCCTCGATTATCGTAAAAATACTCACAGTTATGGGAATGATGTCACTCATGGGCGGCACATTAACAGGCTTCATGACTTATATAAATGTTGGCTTGAGTGACACCTTTTTTGCAGACTGGTTTTCTGCTTTTGCTTTAGCTGCGGTCACTATCATGCCAATCGGTTTTACATTAATGGTGGTACTGACCAAACTCACCGAGAAATACCTGCCTCATACAAGTGAAAAAGTACGCAATGTATTAATCGGTCTCACGATGGCCTGTCTTATGGAATCGGGCATTGCCTTATCAACTGTCATTAACAGTATCGGAATCAATGATATGTCTGTCCTGCTTTCTGCATGGTCGCAAACCGTGCTGGCAGCCTTACCCGTTGCTCTTGTCATGATGATAACCGTCTCATTAACGATAAAGCCTAAAGTCGAAGCCATTCTTAAAAGCTAACCTTGATTTTAGCCTGGTTATTCAAAACATCATCAGTCATTTTTTATCGTGATAAATCCAGTATCACACTACATATAAAGGTATTAATTATGAATACGATTTTACGCAAAGGTCATCAGTACCGTATTACGATTGAAGAAATCAATCTAGCTGATAACCAAACCGGTCAAACGTTAGATTTTGAATTTCAAGATAGAGAAGATGTACTGAATGTCGTTGAAAAACTGCAAAAAGGCAGCGGCCTTGAGCCTCAAGAAGCCACTAAAGTGGCATTGGGATTAAGATTATTGGGCCCGATAATGATGCAAAACCGCAAGCATCCACTATTCGCCGAGTTTATGCCACATTTTAAAAACTTTATGCATCATCTAAAGAGCACTGTTAAACAGGCAGTAAAGCAGCAAGCGATTAATTAATGTGCCATAAGTTTGTAAGAGGATTAATGGTAGATCGCCTAATTATAAATTGTCTAAATGTAAATCACTTAGCTGTAAATAGCGTTGTAACTGGCGATGCTAACATCGATCGCTCTTAGCTGATTTAAATTGGTTTTGAATGAATCAATACAAAAAGCCCAGCATTTGCTGGGCTTTTTAAAAGAGGGTAATTTGATAACGTTTATCTTAGCGAATCTTTTTGTTCCGCTTTAGTCACTAAGGACCCATGACTCGCACCCTGCGAACCAATAGTTAACTGCCCTTGTTGTACTAACCAAAAACCAAGTCCAATAAAGACCCCACCACCAACAATATTACCTAATGTCACAGGGATAAGGTTATTAAACACAAAGCTTAATAAAGTTAAGTCAGCATATTGTTCTGGGTTGATATTAAGCGCAACATAAAAACTTTCAGGAGCAAAAGCATGAATCGCAACCCCTAATGGCACCATAAACATATTCGCAATGCTATGTTCAAAACCACTACTGACAAACATTGCAACTGGCAGCATCATTAATAATGATTTGGTCAGTAAATCTTTTGTCGCAAAAGTCATCCAAACCGCTAGACATACAAGCATGTTACATAAAATGCCTAAAGTAAAAGCTTGTACCCAAGTATGGTGTATTTTATGTTGGGCAATATTAAGTGCATTTAGCCCCCACTGCCCGCCATTTAACTCGAACATGCGTGACATCATAATCAGAAGCACCATCAATAAGGCGCCAACTAAGTTGCCTGCATAAACTCTCGCCCAGCATTGCAATTGGGTCGATGTTTTCACTTGTTTTTGTGCCCAAGGGATTGAGGTTAATACCGTACTGGTGAACAACTCAGCTCCACACACCACTACTAAAATTAACCCTAAGCTGAAAGCCAAACCGCCAATAAAACGAGTCATTCCCCAATCACTGGTGCTTCCCGTCGTCACCGTGACATAAAATACAAAGGCAATGGCAATAAAAGCACCAGCAAAAATCGATAAAGTAAAAGATTGCCAAGGGTTTTTGGCTATTTTGGCTAAGCCAAATGATTCAGCTTGCTGATAGGTCGAATTTGATGGCGCTGGGGAGGTATTCACTGTTTTCGGCGGGCAATTAACCTGCTCATGCGATGTTGGGGTTATCTCATCGGCAATTTCAGCGTCTTGCTGTTGATCTTGCCCAGTTAATTTTTGCATAAAAACCTCAAATCGCTTTTTAAAAATAAACAACACTTACCATGCACATTTTAGGCGTATCAATATCATGCAACGAGTGTTGTGATAACCATTATTGAAACCAAAAATAAACATGCATCACTCTTATCAAGACTCACAAAAGTAAATTGGTAAGACCAAGATTACCAGTATCAAAACTCAATCACTTTTGACAAATTTACAATTAAACATCGCTAATAAACTATCAGCTTATCTAAAAAATGCTATATATCAGTATAGCAAATCATCATCACAACAAGAAAGCATGACAAAGTGTACATTTGGAGTGTCGCAAGGGTAGTCACTCTTGGCTAAATAGAAAACTGTTTGCTCAAAAAGTGTTACCCAGCTAACATTTTTGTCGATATCTTACTCAATTTTGATTTAATTAAGTGATGTTGCATAGAAGCTATGATAATATTCACCAGGTAAATTGGTCTTACCAATTTATGATTTAACAAATTTTCGCTGACATTGTAAAAATATTATGGTGCTAGCACACAGATTAGATGCCCTTGCAATTATCCATTAATAGGGGTCTCAATTTTTTGAACTGCCAGCTTGGTTGTAACAGTTATCCATTACCATTAAATGGCAGATCAACAGTTAATTGACGAGAAGGTAAAATACCATGACCGATAAAACAGAATTATTTGCAAACGCTTGGCAAGGTTTTGAAGCTGGTGATTGGAAAACTGAAGTTAACGTTCGCGATTTTATTCAGAAAAACTACACTCCTTATGAAGGCGACGAGTCTTTTCTAGCTGGTGCTACTCAAGCAACTACCACACTTTGGGACAAAGTGATGGAAGGGATCAAGCAAGAGAATAGCACACATGCCCCTGTTGATTTCGATACTGAAATGGTATCAACCATTACCTCTCATGACGCTGGTTACATTAACAAAGAGTTAGAAACCATTGTTGGTTTGCAAACTGATGCTCCTTTAAAGCGTGCCATGCTACCTAACGGTGGTATTCGTATGGTTGAAGGTTCTTGCAAAGCTTATGACCGCGTACTAAACGAAGACATCAAGTACACCTATTCAGAGCTACGTAAAACACATAACCAAGGTGTTTTCGATATTTACACCCCAGAAATCATGGCATGTCGTAAATCAGGTGTATTGACTGGCTTACCTGATGCATACGGCCGTGGTCGTATCATTGGTGATTACCGTCGTATCGCGCTTTACGGTATCGACTACCTAATGCAAGATAAGTTTGCTCAATTCTCTTCACTTCAAGCTGGTTTTGAAGCGGGTGAGGATTTATCAAACACGATGCAATTACGTGAAGAAATTGCAGAGCAACACCGCGCCTTAGGCCAAATGAAAAAAATGGCTGCAAAATACGGCTGTGATATTTCATTACCTGCGACCAATGCTAAAGAGGCCATCCAATGGACTTACTTTGGTTACCTTGCCGCAGTGAAAAGCCAAAATGGCGCAGCAATGTCTTTAGGCCGTACTTCTTCATTCCTTGATATCTTCATTGAGCGCGATATTGCTAACGGTGTATTAACTGAAGAACAAGCGCAAGAAATGGTTGACCATTTTGTGATGAAGTTGCGTATGGTGCGTTTCTTACGTACTCCAGAATATGATGAATTATTCTCAGGCGACCCAATTTGGGCAACTGAATCAGTTGCAGGTATGGGTCTAGACGGCCGCACTTTAGTCACTAAGAACAGCTTCCGTTTCTTACATACCCTATACAACATGGGCCCAAGCCCTGAACCAAACATTACTGTTTTATGGTCGAATGCGTTACCACAAGGATTTAAAAACTACTGTGCAAAAGTATCTATCGATACTAGCTCTATCCAGTACGAAAATGACGACCTAATGCGTCCAGATTTTGAATCTGACGATTATGCTATTGCATGTTGTGTTAGCCCGATGATTGTGGGTAAACACATGCAGTTCTTTGGTGCTCGCGCTAACTTAGCAAAAACCATGCTTTACGCCATCAATGGCGGTGTGGATGAAAAGTTAAAAATCCAAGTCGCACCTAAAGCAGATGCCATCACTTCAGATGTACTTGACTTTGATGATGTAATGAACCGTTTAGACGGCTTAATGGATTGGTTAGCAACACAATACGTGACAGCGCTTAACTCTATACATTACATGCACGACAAATACTCTTACGAGTCTGCATTAATGGCGCTTCATGACCGTGATGTACGTCGTACTATGGCATGTGGTATTGCAGGTCTTTCTATTGCAGCGGATTCTTTATCTGCAATTAAGTTTGGCACTGTTAAGCCTATTCGTGATGAAGATGGTATTGCTATTGACTTTGATATTTCTGGTGAATATCCGAAGTTTGGTAACAACGACCCACGCGTAGATGACATAGCTTGTGATTTAGTTGAACGTTTCATGGCGAAAATCCGTACTAAGAAAATGTACCGTAACGCTATTCCAACGCAATCAATCTTAACCATTACCTCTAACGTGGTTTATGGTAAGAAAACAGGTACGACACCTGATGGGCGTCCTGCTGGCGCGCCATTTGCTCCAGGTGCAAACCCTATGCATGGCCGTGATGAAAACGGTGCGATTGCATCACTTACATCAGTAGCGAAACTGCCTTTTGCTCATGCACAAGACGGGATTTCTTATACTTTCTCTATCGTACCAAATGCGTTAGGTAAAGATGAATTAGGTCGCCGCGCCAACTTAGCATCATTAATGGACGGCTACTTTATGAGTAACGCCAATAGCGAAGGTGGTCAGCATTTAAACGTTAACGTGATGAACCGTGAAATGTTAGAAGATGCCATCGTTAACCCTGAGAAATACCCTCAATTAACCATTCGAGTTTCAGGTTACGCTGTTCGCTTTAACGCTCTAACACCTGAACAACAGCAAGATGTAATTACACGTACTTTCACTAAAGGCTTGTAATAATTCTTAAAATTGGTTGTACTTAACTTTATTAGTGTTTCATTAATAAAAACGAGTACAACCTCTTTTTTTGCTTGTTTGGAGACATCATGACCACAGGTCGTATCCACTCTATAGAATCATTTGGTACCGTTGATGGTCCAGGTATTCGTTATGTCGCCTTTATGCAAGGCTGCCTAATGAAATGCCAATACTGCCACAATCGCGATACGTGGGATTTAGACGGCGGCAAAGAAGTCACTGTTGATGAACTAATGAGCCAAATCATTAGTTACAAACCTTTCCTACAATCTGGTGGAGTAACTGCCACTGGTGGTGAAGCTATCCTTCAAGCTGAATTCGTTAACGAACTTTTCAAAGCATGCAAAGCTAATGATCTGCATACCTGTCTTGATACCAATGGTTTTGTGCGTAAATACACGCCCGTCATTGATGAATTACTCGACAATACCGACTTAGTGTTACTTGATATAAAACAAATGGATGATGCTAAGCACATCGATTTAACCAAGGTGAGTAATCAACGAACATTACAGTTTGCAAAACATTTAGCGAAACGCAATCAAAAAACCTGGGTGAGATATGTGGTAGTTGATGGTTTTACTGAGGATATTGACTCAGCTAAAGCTTTGGCAGACTTCATACAGCCTATGGAAAACGTTGAAAAGGTAGAATTATTGCCTTATCACCAACTTGGCACGCACAAGTGGGAAGCATTTGGTGAAAGCTATTCGTTAACAGACATTAAGCCACCCAGCAAAGAGACTATGGAAGCCATAAAAGCTGTCTTTACTGAGCGTGGAATTAAAGCAGATTATTAATCGTTGGCGAGCAAAGACTTACAGTTGCTCCCAATAACTTTTATCTAAACGTTCAAATGCCATTTTGAGTATCAACGCCATATCTAAATAACACGCTTTAGCCCCAAGGGGTTGGCAAGATATGCCCATTGAACTCATTTTGGCGGTTAACTGATTTGTCCAATCAAATAAGGTTATTGGCAAAGGATGACGGGCACGCCAGCCCAGCCAGAGTAAACCTTGGATAGGCAAACTGATAAAAAATAGCATTAAGGCAATAGCTTGGGGTAAAAACGCCCAGCCATTAACATACACTTGGCTACAAGCAGCCAAGATAGCAAATAACGGCATCAATAAAATGCCAAGATGGGTTGCTCTGACAACACGATATTCAGGGAAATAAAACCCAAGTTGCCGAACCATAGGCCACGTCTTCATGTAACGTCGACCGTCACCTATGATTTTGAACACGTTTACGTTCAACGGTATGCCCTACAAGTTAGAAATATATATGCACCATAGCACACAGCGATATTGAGCCCCAAATTTACGGTAAATTTATCGGCTGTTTAGTAAATCATTAACTATGATTGATAGTTGAAATAACACATTTCACATCAATTTTAATTTTGCTCGATCAGACTAATAAGGTCTCAACATGTCAGAAAAACTCGTACTGGTACTCAACTGCGGTAGCTCTTCTTTAAAATTTGCTGTTATTGATGCTGTTTCAGGTGATGATCACATATCAGGACTTGCTGAATGCTTCGGTTTAGAAGATTCACGCATAAAGTGGAAAGTTAACGGCGCTAAAAATGAAGCTAAATTGGGCGCATTTACTGCTCACCGTGAAGCAGTTGAATTTATCGTTAATAATATCCTTGCTGATCAGCCAGAGCTTGCAGCTCAAATTCAAGCTATCGGTCATCGTATCGTTCATGGTGGCGAAAAATATTCTCGATCAGTGATCATTAATGAAGATGTGATCAGTGGTATTGAAGATTGTGCTTCACTAGCGCCACTTCATAACCCAGCACATTTAATTGGTATCCGAGCTGCTATGGCTTCATTCCCTGCTCTGCCACAAGTTGCTGTTTTTGATACCGCATTCCACCAAACCATGCCTGAGCAAGCTTATATCTATGCCCTTCCTTATAAGTTATATCGTGAACATGGTATTCGCCGCTACGGCATGCATGGCACCAGCCACTTATTTGTAAGCCGTGAAGCTGCAAAAGTGCTAAATAAAGACACCACTGATACGAATGTGATTGTTGCACATTTAGGTAACGGCGCTTCAGTTACAGCCATAAAAGGCGGCAAAAGTGTCGACACTTCAATGGGATTAACACCATTAGAAGGTTTAGTTATGGGCACACGTTGCGGAGATATGGACCCATCAATCATTTACCATTTAGTTAACCAACTTGGTTATACCATTGATGAAGTCAATAACTTATTGAATAAGCAAAGCGGCTTATTAGGTATTTCTGAGTTAACCAACGATTGTCGTGGCATTGAAGACGGTTACAAAGATGGCCATAAAGGCGCAACCTTAGCACTGGAAATTTTCTGCTACCGTTTAGCGAAATACATCGCCTCTTACACTGTGCCATTAGGCCGTTTAGATGCCGTTATATTTACTGGTGGTATCGGTGAAAACTCAGATATTATCCGAGCAAAAGTGCTTGAAATGCTGGCTATCTTTAATTTCAAAGTAAACGAAGAGAAAAACCTAGCCGCGCGTTTTGGTAAAGATGGCATCATTACCGAAGAAAACAGCACTGTGGCAATGGTTATCCCGACTAACGAAGAGTGGGTCATCGCAGAAGACGCTATCAAACTCATTAGCGCTTAATCCCCTTGCCCGACATAAAGCCTGTTAACTCAGGCTTTATTCACGGTCAGTTTAGAGGTAAATATGTCTCGTAATATTATGTTAATCCCGATTGGTACAGGTGTAGGTCTAACGTCGCTAAGCCTTGGGATGGTTCGTGCGCTAGAGCGCAAAGGTGTTAAAGTTCAATTCTTCAAGCCAATTGCACAAATCCGTAATGGCGACAATGGTCCAGAACGTTCAACCACCATTTTAAGTCATTCGCCGACTGTTAATCCGCTTGAACCATTCACTATGGAACATGCTGAAAACTTAATTCGTTCAGAACAAATCGATGTGCTTATGGAGCAAATTATTGCTCGAGCCAGCGAATGTGCCGACAATACCGAAACGATTGTGATTGAAGGCCTAGTACCAACTCGTAATCACCCATTTTCTGATGACATTAACTTTGAAATTGCTAAAGCATTAGATGCTGATGTGATTTTCATTGCAACACCAGGAAATGACACACCCAATGGCTTAATGAACCGCCTAGAGATTGCTTATAATTCTTGGGGCGGCGTTAAAAACAAACGTCTTATTGGCTCAATCATCAATAAAATTGGCGCTCCAGTGGACGATGAAGGTCGTGCACGCCCTGATTTATCCGAAGTCTTTGACCATGCAGAAGTATCAACAACGGATACCTCAGCAATGTTCCAGCTACCGGGTAAAAGCCCGCTGCGCATCTTAGGTAGTGTGCCATATAACTTAGACCTTGTTTCACCTCGAGCTTCTGATTTAGCAAAACACCTCAATGCTAAAATCATCAATGCTGGTGAAATGAATACGCGACGCTTACGTAAAGTTACTTTCTGTGCCCGCAGTATTCCTAACATGGTTACTCATATCCGAACCAACTCATTGCTAGTGACATCGGGCGATCGCTCTGATGTGATTGTGTCTGCTTGTTTAGCGGCAATGAATGGGGTCAAGATTGGTGCCCTATTGCTGACGGGTGGATACGAGCCAGAACCTGAAATCATGGCACTGTGTGAACGTGCTTTTGAAACAGGCTTGCCAGTATTTTTGATTAATACAAATACATGGCAAACCTCGTTAAATATTCAGCGTTTTGATCATGAAGTCCCTGTTGATGATGCTGTACGAATTGACCGAGTACAAGAGTATGTTGCCAGTCATATCGATCAAAGCTGGATTGAAAGCGTAACGCAAAACTCACCTCGTGAGCATCGTTTATCGCCACCAGCATTTAGATACAAATTAACTGAACTTGCTCGTGCTGCTAAGAAAACCATCGTACTGCCTGAAGGTGAAGAGCCAAGAACCATTAAAGCTGCCGCCATTTGTGCTGAACGTGGTATTGCTCGCTGCGTACTCTTAGGCAACGAAGAAGAAATTCTGCGTATTGCTTCATCACAAGATGTGGTATTGGGCGAAGGTGTTCAAATTATTGATCCTCTGCAAGCTCGTGAGCGCTATGTTGAAGGCATGCTAGATTTACGTCGCCACAAAGGGCTGACTGAAGTCGTAGCTAAAGAGCAACTTGAAGACAATATGGTATTAGGTACCATGATGCTTGCTCAAGATGAAGTTGATGGCATTGTATCTGGGGCAGTCAATACTACAGCTAACACCATTCGTCCTCCACTGCAGTTAATTAAGACAGCGCCAGGGTCAAGCTTAGTATCTTCTATCTTCTTTATGTTGATGCCAGATCAGGTTTTAGTCTACGGTGATTGTGCGATTAACCCAGATCCAAACCCTGAACAATTGGCAGATATTGCCATTCAATCAGCTGAATCTGCTGCAGCTTTTGGTATCGAGCCTCGTGTCGCTATGATCAGTTACTCAACAGGTACATCTGGTACAGGTTCCGATGTTGATAAAGTGCGTGAAGCGACCAAAATCGCCAAAGAAAAACGCCCAGATCTGGTGATTGATGGACCACTGCAATACGATGCTGCAGTCATGGAAAATGTAGCACGCTCTAAAGCACCAGATAGCCCTGTTGCCGGTAAAGCGACAGTATTCGTATTCCCAGACTTGAACACAGGTAACACGACATATAAAGCAGTTCAACGTAGTGCAGACTTAATCAGTATTGGCCCAATGCTTCAAGGTATGCGCAAGCCTGTCAACGATTTATCTCGTGGCGCTCTCGTTGATGATATTGTCTACACCATTGCTTTAACAGCTATACAAGCGGCGCAGAATGAGCAGTAAACACAGATTGTGTTAATGCTTAAACAAAAAAAGCACTGCTTAGGCAGTGCTTTTTTGTAGATTAACTCTTTAGGTTTTAATCATTTAGCAGGTATACTATCTGCTATACCTTTTTTAAGCTGCTCAAATGAAGCCTGTACTTGCTCTAATGGCGAGGCAAAATTCATTCGATAAAAGTTTTCATCCTTTTCACCAAACCAAGTGCCAGGGGTTAGTGCCATTTTAGCTTGTTTAGTCAATAACGCTTTTAATTGCTCAGCGGTTAGATTTAACCCGGTAAAATCAAACCAAATCTGGTTAGTGCCTTCTGGCACAAAGGTGATAACTTGCGGCAGCTCTGTGGCCATAAAATCAACAATCCAATTACGGGTCGTTTGTGTATAAGTAAGAAAAGCATCAAACCAATCTTTGCCATGCTGATAAGCTGCAATCGTCGCATGGGTGGTAAACGCATTGCCATGATCAAGAGACATTGAAGCTGATGTTGCTTTAATTATTTCACGTAACGACGGATTATCACTATAAATATATCCGTTAGAAATACTATTTAAGCCAAAGTTTTTAGCGGGTGAACCAATAATTGTTAAGCTATTTTCATAGGCTAATGAGGCCATACTCGTAAATTGTGAACCTTCAAATACAATATCTGCATGGACTTCATCACTCACAATCAGCACATGATATTTTTTGGCAATAGTCGTTAACTGCTGTAATTCTGACTTGCTCCATACTCGTCCCACTGGGTTATGTGGATTGCATAACAGCACCATCCCCACATTACCGCGACTTAACTTCTGTTCAAAATCATTAAAATCAAAAACATATCGCCCGTTCTCAATCTTAAGCGTGTTATCAACAACTGTGCGTCCAGCAGACTCAATCAACCTACGAAATTGATGATAGACAGGAGTTTGTATTAACACCCCTTCACCTTCTTGAGTAAAGTCTCGAATTAACATAGCAATCGCACTCAGCACGCCTGGTACTTGAACAAAGTGTTCGGGAGTTAATTCAAGGTTATGACGGTCTTTATTCCAAGCGGAAATGGATTCGAACACGGTTGTAGAGTCAAACTCATAAGAATAAGTCTCACGACTAACTAATTGCTGCATTGCTTGAGTGATTGGCGAAGCTATCGGGAAGTCCATATCTGCAATCCAATATGGTTTTACATCAGTAGTACCATAAATTTGATTGAGCATATTGCTGTCGTGCTTAATAAATTTGTCACTAATATCTTGGCGCTCAGGACTTGGGGTAAACACTTGGCTATTGACGATATTCTTACTGTTTTTAAAAGGCTTGATCATTTCTGAATCTCTTTGGAATATTAAGTTGTTTTTACTTCATTGTCTTTAAGACGTAAAAAACTCAATAAGGATGCAAAATAATTCTAAATATTGAGATTAAATAAACTCAATCCACTAAAACCAATGAGTCTAATATCCCTTGACCACTGTGTATCCCACCTTCATTTTCACTAGCTGGTTTACTGCGAATAAGGTATCCCGCATAACCATTTAACGCTGTCACGGGTTGTCCGTCAAAATATGCCGTAAATAAGCCTATTTCACTGACAAGATCGTTCACCCACGTTTGTTCACTATCTCGCACGGCAATGGTAGCGGCTTCTCGTTCATGAGGAAACAAACGCTGCATTAACGCCCAAGCATCGTACTCTTTCGGTGTCAGAGAATTTAATTTAGCACTAATATCTTTACCGAATACACAATGTCCCCCACCTTCTCCTTGATTTTTTAGCACCCACTCTTGTTTATTGGGATGACGATTAAACCAATTAATGGTGTCTGTATTAATCGGTTTCATCTCTGCTAAAACACTTTTTACTAAGTGAGCTTCCTCTAATGTCAGGCCCCAGCGTGAATAAGCTTCAGCAGGCATTATGGTCAACAGCATTTGCACCGTTTTACTGGTAGCTAGCTGTTGACTGAAAGTCGCATTCACTGCGACATGATGCTCAATGAACAATCTTGTTTGACTTAATGCTTCACAACAAATGGCTTCATCTCGTTGTGGCGAGTAATAGTCGGCATATTGGTGACCCGCCCTAAGATAAACAACATCAATCCCGCCAATGCCCTCTAGAATTAAGCGCTGATGATCTCCTGTAGAAAGTTGCGAACTTAACTGCTCAAACGTCCTTCTTACAGTGCGAATACCACGTTGCTGTAATGCCACTTCCAATAAATGTTGATCATAAACGTTATCTTCATTTTCTTGCACAACCATTAAAAAAGTCGGCACTGCTTGAGTTTGTGCACTTCCTCCGCTGAACTTAACTGCAAAATCAGCAGCGACTTTTTGAGCTGCTTGGGCAATACCAGAGGCAAGTTGTGTCAGGCCTTTATTGTCAGCGCTAACTGATTGCTTATGCTCTAAAAAGCCCTCAAACTCTTGTGGCCATTGCAGACGTAAGAAATCATGTAACTCTGTAGCACGTTGCTCAAATGGTGCCATACCTGCAGCAATGCCATTAAACTCTATCACTTTGGCGCCATGCTCACGATCATCCATATAGTCCGTTCGCATAAGCAGTAGAGGTTTACGTGCTGGCGTTAAACGTTGATTTTTACTGCCATGCACTTGATGATGCAAAGACAGTAACCGCTTAAAAAAAGGATCGGCTTTAGCCACATCCGCAAGTTGTGTTTGCAAGAAATCATGATCTTCAGACACCCTATCGATTAACTTAGTCAATAGTGGAGTGACTTTGATTAAGTGCTCAAACACGGGCCGCTGCATTGTCATCGGCGCAATACTAAACGGACAGTGCCTTGCAGTATTATCATCTCGGCGAAAAGCCACCCCATGCATAATCGCCCACTCACTGGCTTCATTTAGCATTTGCTGAGAAATTGTTGGCTTTGATTGCGTTAATGCTCTTGGCTGGAACAGTGACTTCATAGTTTCTCCTAAAAAAGCAATAAAGCTCCTACACGAGTATTAGCCACGTGATGTTAAAAAGGAGCATGTTGGAATACGGGAGTAACGTTTCCGAACGCTAGATGAGGCAGTTAGGGCTCTCTAAGTCAGTTAAGACGAAGTCCTAATAAATGAGTCAACAGGATTCAAGGTGTTATCAGTAATCCCATTATGGTGATTTACATTTTTTTCTGTGGTTTGCGTCTTTGGGGGTGTAGCCCGTAATCCCGCCTTAGCCGACTTCGAAGTCACAACATGCCATCATTTGTTGCCTAAATTTAACTCGGCCTCTTTGGATTCGACTCTTCGCTCCAGATAAAGATAAACCAAGTTGTTCTGCAATCCTTTGTTGAGAAACCCCCTCAAGCTCAGCGAGGCGCAATGGCTTAGCATATTTTTCTGGCAACTCGTCAATTAAAGGCCCTAAACATTGAGCGAGCTCCTCTCTTGCTTCTTTACCTGTATCGAGCTCTTCAGCCATTAAATCATCTGGCAAAGATTCAAATTGTTGCCGCTCTCGATAAAAGTCCATAATCGTATTATGTGCAATACGATATAACCAGCTTTTGAGGCTGCCTCTGGATTTTAACTGATGTAAATTACCACTGGCTTTGATATAAACCTCTTGCAAAATATCATCAACCGCACTGTCGTCATCAATGCGTTGACTTACATAACCGCGTAGCTGTGTTTTATGGTTTTGCCATTCAGATATCATATAAAGTTAATCTCAACTCGATAAAAAACGTTACTCAATACCCTAGACGCAATAAAGAATAAAAAGACGCAAATATCATTCATTTTTTTGGTAAGTGTTAAATCTCGCTTATATGCTTATCTTAGCGATAATCAATGGTCGAGAAATCGGTTTTCTGACGGTTCGGCGATCTATTTTGTTAATTTCATCAAGCCAAAAACAGTGCTATTTGAAATTGATTAATTTTGCTTAATCTAACGTTTCTTGCGCGAAATATTTTTAAATAGCAAGCAATAAATTGCATAAAGAAACATAATTTAGGGGATAAAATGAATAGTTTAGCACAGGAAAAATTGAGGTGTTATTTTTTAACCAGCGTTAAAAAATGTTGAATTTCATAACCTTGCAATTAAGGCTAATAGTATTCAACATAGTTGTCCACAGATTCTGTGGATAACATTAAGTTATACACCGAGTTGTTACCGCAGGTGTATATTGAAGTTACTTAAGGTATGACATGTGTTGATTGATGAGTCAAGAATTTATTCAATTTTAATGCTTTGATCATAGGTAACTTGTATCGTCGCATTGAAATAGCGATACTAATACTACATAACAATAATTCCTGATTAATATGCATAAAATTTTTGTTCTTATTAGCCTATTTTTCTTCGCTGCGTGTACCCCCTCAGAAGAAAGACAACAAGGTCGCCTTGAAAAAGCATTGTCACCTGAAGAAGTTTCTTTAGGTTTTTTCCGTGCTATATATGTTGATAAAGATGTCAATAAAGCGAAAGTGTTTGTCAATCAAGAACTCAAAGACATCATGTCTCATTACCATATTGCATCGGCAGTCCAGCGTCATGTACTTGGGCTTTCAATGACAGATGTGAACATGTCAATTGATGATATTGATATCGACTTTTTCCGTAAATTTACTGATGAAGTTGATGTTAAAGTGAAAATGGAAGGTTTACGTGGTGGTAGCCCATGGGTCGATGACCGCACAATCAAGTTAGTCAAAAATGGTAAGAGTTGGATTATTGTGGAAGTGCTAACAGAAAAAGGCCGAATTGAAGGATAATTTCATATCTTCAGATTCACAAGCATAAAAAAAACAGCCTAGGCTGTTTTTTTTATGCTTGTGAAAGAGCTAATAATATTAGTTCAATCAGCTTATTCTTCTTCAGTAGGTAGTGACTCTAGAACGTCATCTTTTACTTGATAATAAGCGTTTTCGTATTCATGAACTTCCATAGTAACTCCTATCAATCTTAGGCCGTTTTATAGGGGGTAAGGCATGTCTATTATATAGGGGGTGACATTTACCTTTACAGAGAAGCTGTAGCCATCTTTACTTCTTGAAACGGATTATAGCAATCTAACACCACCAATCCCACAAAAATTACGAAAAACTTTCAGAAATGTATGTTCGTTTTGTAAAATACTCATTTAAAGTGGCTTTTTTGATAGGTAAAACTGAAAGTGTTACATATTAGATCACACTTTCAGTGTTTTTCGCTAATTTAAAGTAACAATCGACACAATATGCTTTAACACTTGCTGCTTTTCAACCAATACCAGATAAACACGAAGAAAGAATAAAGCTATATACAAAAACGCCCAATACGAATTGTACTGGGCGTTTAACAGCTTAATCACGCATGACAAGTATTACACTTGACTGATTTGTACCACAATGCGTTTTTCAGAAATGGGATACGCTGTACCTAGGACTTGCGCAAAACATGAAACACGGAATTCTTCGATCATCCAACGTGCTTCAACTAATACTTCAGGTACAGGCTGAGTTTTAGGCACTTTGGCTAATTGCGCATTTAACAAGTCTTGTACTTTACTAATACTCTGCATATGAAGCCGATCACGAGTTGGATCAACCGGTAATTTATCCAAACGGTTTTCAATCGCTTTTAAATACCTCGCCACATCAGTAAGACGACTCCAGCCGCAGTGCTCAACAAAACCTTTAAACACCAATTTATCTAACTGGGTATTAATATCACTCATCGCAAAAGCAATATCTAAACTGATTTTACCTTTTAAACGCTTTTTAATACGTTGATATATCGTCAGAATTTGCTCAACTTGCAATGAGATTTGCTCAGCATAATCATTTAACTCTTGCCTCACCCAATCTTTAGCTTGTTCAAACTGTGCTTCGTTACGCACATCAAGCTTTTTCTCATCTAGCAATTGCTGAACCGAAGCCGAAATAATGTCATCAATTAACAGCTGTACTTGCCCAAATGGATTGAAGTACATCGCCAATTTTGCTTTATTTGGCAGCGCTTTTTGTAAGTGCTTCACCGGAGACGGAATATTAATCAGTAATAATCGACGTAAACCAATACGATGTTGACGCTCAGCTTCAAACTCATCATCAAACAATTTAATAGAGACTTGATCTTTCTCATCAATTAACGCTGGATAAGCTTTAACTTCGTAATTACCTTTACGTTTCTGATATTGCTTTGGTAAATCCCCAAATGACCATGTTGTGATGTCTTTCTTTTCAATTCCCTCTTCCGCCACATTACGAATGGCTTTTGCCACCACACCTTGCAACTTATCTTTTAAAGAATCTAAATCACGCCCTTGATCCACTAGGCGGTGCTTATCATCTTCAATTTTAAAGTTAATTGTTAAATGAGCACTTAACTGAGTTAAGTCAAAATCATCACCACTTATACGTGTACCTGTCATGCGAAGTAACTGCTTACACATTGCATCAAGCAGCGGCATTGAAAAAGGCTCCATAGCTTGTACACAGGCGCGAGCATAATCTGGCGCTGGCACAAAATTACGGCGAAGATTTTTAGGCAATGACTTAATCAGCGCCACGACTTTTTCTTCACGAAGCCCTGGTACTAACCAATCAAAATCTTCAGTATCAACTTGGTTTATCAACGCCACAGGAATGTGCACCGACACCCCATCATCAACAGCGGCAGGTTCGAAGTGATAACTCACTTGTAAACCCAAGTTAGCTTTTTGCCATACTTCAGGGAAATCTAACGCTGAAATATGATCTGCACTTCGCTGCATCAATAAGTCTTGATTAAAGTCCAGTAGCTCTGGCGTTTCTTTACGTGCCTGTTTCCACCATTTAAAGAATAGTGGCGCATTATAAATACCTTGCGGAATAAGCGGATCATAAAAGTCCACCAGCACCTGCTCATCCACTAAAATATCACGGCGTCGAGATTTATGTTCTAACGATTCAATATCATTCAGCAGTTGCTGATTTTTAATAAAGAAAGGCTCTTTTGTGTGTAACTGCCCTTCAGCTAACGCGCTGCGAATAAAGATTTCACGAGCTTCAACAGGATCAATAGGCCCATATTGCACTCTACGACGATTAACCACTGTTAGGCCATATAGCACCTGATTTTCAAATGCGATGACACTGGCAGGCTTCGCTTCAAAATGTGGCTCTAGATGATTTTTCTTAATCAAATGAGCAGCTAAAGGCTCTAACCACTCTGGTTGAATTTTGGCGCAGCATCTGGCAAATAAACGAGAAGTTTCAGTGAGCTCAGCCGCCATTATCCATTTCGGGCCTTTTTTCGCTAAAGGCGAGCCAGGAAATACAAAAAACTTACGGTTGCGGGCACCAAGATATTCATTATTCGCATCTTTAAAACCAATGTGGCTTAACAAGCCTGATAACAACGCTTTATGTAAATTATCGTAACTGGCTGGTGTGTCATTTAAACGCCATTTTAAATCGTGTACCGCTTGTTTAATCTGGGTATATAAATCTTGCCACTCACGTACACGCAAATACGCTAAGTATTCTTCACGACATTGCTTTCTGAACTGGCTTGCTGACAATTCGCTTTTTTGATCTTTTAAGTAATTCCATAAATTAACCCAGCTAACAAAATCAGAGTCTTTATCGGCATAGCGACGATGGCACTCATCTGCAGCTTGTTTTTTTTCAATCGGTCTTTCACGAGGATCTTGAATAGATAAACCTGAAGCAATAACCATGACTTCATGCAAACAACTCATATCTTTCGCTTCAAGTACCATACGAGCAAGACGAGGATCGAGTGGGATTTTTGCTAAGTTACGCCCAAGGTTGGTCAGCACTAACTCTTTGCGTTTTTGTTTAACGGCTTGCAGCTCTTCTAGCAGTAAGAAGCCATCGCGAATATGCTTTTGCTCAGGAGGCTGTATAAATGGGAAACCCGCAATATCGCCTAGTCCAATGGCTAACATCTGCAAAATAACCGAGGCAAGATTGGTACGTAAGATTTCAGGATCGGTAAACTCAGGACGCTGAATAAAATCAGTTTCATCATATAAACGAATACAAATACCTGGACCGACACGTCCACAGCGGCCTTGACGCTGATTTGCGCTGGCTTGAGAAATAGGTTCAATCGGCAAACGTTGTACTTTAGTACGGTAACTATAACGGCTAATTCGAGCGGTACCTGGGTCAATCACATAGCGGATCCCAGGTACAGTCAATGACGTCTCAGCCACATTGGTTGCCAACACAATGCGACGACCGATATGACTTTTAAAGACTTTAGATTGTTCGCCATATGATAGACGCGCGTACAAAGGCAGCACTTCTGTATTACGGTACTTTTGCTTGCGAAGCATTTCAGCGGTATCACGAATTTCACGTTCGCCATTCATGAAAATCAAAATATCGCCAGGCCCTTCAGCCATTAGCTCATCAACAGCGGAGAAAATACCATCACTCACATCTAAGTCAGCATCGGTATCACGGACTAATGGTCGATAACGCGTTTCTACAGGGAAGGTTCGACCCGATACTTCAATAACTGGCGCATTATTAAAATGCTTAGAGAATCGCTCAACATCAATGGTTGCCGAAGTAATGATCACTTTTAAATCAGGTCGTTTTTTCAGCACCTGCTTGAGGTAACCTAAGATGAAATCAATGTTTAGGCTACGCTCATGCGCCTCATCAATAATGATGGCATCGTATTGATTTAAAAATTTATCAGAGGTTAATTCTGCCAGTAAAATACCATCAGTCATTAATTTAACGTAACTGTCTGGACTTATGGCATCTGCAAAACGCACTTTAAAACCAACAACCTCGCCTAGCGGGCTGTTAATTTCTTCAGCAACGCGATTAGCAACGCTTCTTGCTGCAAGACGCCTTGGTTGAGTGTGGCCAATTAAACCACGTGTACCAAGGCCTAGCTCTAAACATATTTTGGGTAGCTGGGTTGTTTTACCAGATCCTGTTTCACCCGCAACAATGACGACCTGGTTATTAGCAATAGCTGAGGCTATGTCATCGCGTTTTTGAGAGACAGGTAAGGCATCTGGATAAGTGACTTTAGGGCTATTTTTTAGCCTTAGTTGAGCCTTTTCATAGGCTTGAGTGGCTTGTTCAGCTAACTTGGCTAAGACTTGAACTTTCTTTTCAGACTGCGGCTCTTTGTTTAATTGATACAAACGACGACGAATTCTTGCCGCATCGGTTTGATAACAAGAGTTTAGGTATGCTTTAGAGAGCGGGTGTTGGTCCGAATTCAAATCTAATTCCTAGCAAGTATTTCAAAAACTGCGATCCTAGCAAGGAACTAGACTGAATGGTATTAGTTTAAAGGAATCAAAACAAAAAGCCCTCGTTGACTCAGGCCAAAATTCTCTTTGATAAACAGCTTTGCTGGTAACTTAGGCTGGCGTTAAATAACATTGCTGCATATAGATGTTCATTGCCTTTAACACATCAGTTCGATTAATCGTACCAACGACTTTACTGCCTTCTACAACTGGATAAATTTTAGGTTTTGCCCCTAACATCTGTTCAGCCAACTGTAAGATACTGCCATCAGGTGTTGCTGTCAGTACATCCGTTTTCATGCAGTCTTTAACGGTTTCTGTCATATCGCAGTGATAACTGCTTTTTAGCATCACTGATAAGCAATCCTGTTGAGATAAAAAGCCCACCAGCTGACCGTCATTATCAATCACGGCGGCACCAGCTTTGTTCTTCGTTAGTAAATGCTCTACAGCCGTTGCTAACGACATATTGGCTTTTAACAATACAGGTTGGCGGTCCATATATTCTGAAATTTGAATTGAATCCATATATTACCCCTTTAATTTTAACGTCAGCGCTCGTGTTCAATCGACGATTAATGTTTAGTCATTAAAAATCAATACTCTAAATTTTCAGTATCGACGACATCTCATCTTTGGTTTAATTATCGTGCTAATAACCGTACTAATAATTGTACTAATAGTTGTACTAATATTAGTGTAGTCAAATTTAGCAAAATACGTTGATTGAATAACTCGATTGTCGTAACTGGATTTTAGGGGATGGAAAAAAGCTTGATGAGTAACAGACTTGCCTTAAAGATGAGTCATAACCGCTTACATATTTGTAGCCGTCATTCATCTGCATCAAATAAAGGCCAATAACATATCAGCAGCCGTTAATATTGGTACTGTTAGTGCTCAAGCTCGACATGCGTGAAACCAGCATGCTAGCTGAATTCAGAACATTAGCAGCAAGACACAAGCAACTGGGGGCTGATTGAAAAGCCAACAGTTAAACTCTCAATAATAATTAATTGAAAAATATAAAAACTAAAACCTGTTTACAAACGTACTAATGCAAAAGCTATTTAAAAGTGATTGGTATGTTTTCTATATTCAAGCAAGACCCCATCAAAAAACTCAATAAAGCTTATGAAGCTAAACTTGAACAAGCCATGTATGCACAAAGGAATGGCGATATAAAATCTTATTCAATGATAACCGCAGAAGCTGAAAACATTGTAAAACAAATTCAAGAGCTAGAGCGGCTAAAAAAGGAGTAACTTGGAAGCGCTTTCGGTGGCAAAATGCAGCTAAAATAAATGAGTTAATGTCCTATCTCCAATAGGCAAAAGAAGTTAAGAGTTAGAAGTTAGGAGTTAGGAGTTAGGAGTTAAACCTTGGCACATAAGCATTTGATAGAAAATAATGGCGTTTATTCTGTCGCCACAGAATTTAATCTCGCTACATATTTAAGTACCAAACAAAGCTAATGCTAGATGGGGTTGATAGCCCCATCCAGATTCGATATTGGTCTTATTTACTCAAAAAGTAATAAAGCATAAAACACCACGTTCACGCTTAATTGTTGATATGTGTTTGCAGTTCGTAAGGCGTGCCACCGTAGGTATAGTCAGTTGCAATTAAATTAATCACTTCACCTTTTTCAATACCGCGTAATGATGTTTCAATGATTAACTCATCAGTCGATGCGTTGTAGATATAAATATCGTAATCACCACTTTCCAATTCATAATCTTCATTATTCATATAACTTAGTTCGACTTGAGCAGAATAAGAATCAGGGTTAGCGCCTTCATTTAAAATTAAAACGTCAATCGCATCACTTTTTATGTCACTAATATTGTGGCTAACTAAAATTTTCGCATGGGTATCTATAACGCGCAGATCTTCTTCATTATCATTGACAGTAATAGCTGATGATGTGTCACCAGACGTTAAGATAAGAGTACGACTACTTGGTTGCATATCAACACTAAATGTATCAATTTTATCTTCAGTCGTATTATCCAATAAGTAAAAATTTCGAGTATCACCCGAATCAATATTTTCTATTTCAATATCAACTGAGTCAGACAAAGCACCAAATTCTAGGGCGCTGGCGATTAAGCTAGCTTCGTCATCGTTATTGGCACCAGTTAAATAAATATCAAGATAAACGTCTAAGTAATCAGGAGCAGAAATACCATGTAAAAAGCGCACGTTTGCCGCTTGTGCTTCATTGGTGAGTTTACGGCCACCATCAGATTCAATGTTGACGATGGTATTGACTTGATCGTCTGAACCAGCAATCAGATAGCTAGTGAGTGCAAATATTTGAGCATCCCCGTCTGCTATCGTTATGCCGTCTGTCGATGCAATAATGATATCTGTGTCAGATTCAGTCAGTACCAATTTGTAACTACCTGATTCAATTTCTATTTCATCACTTGACGCTTCATATGCCAATGTATAATCGGCGACTTTATTTAATAAATCTTCACCTTCGTTTAACCAGTAAACGTCAATATCAGCGGCTGAGTTCGATAGATTGATAAATTGAATGATTGCATCATAGTCTTCATCAAAATCTTCATCGTATAAATCCGAAATGTCAGTCGTCAATGTTAACGATGACGGCGCATCTGTATCACCATAAATAATATATGTGCTCGTTTTATTTTTGGATACACTAATACTATCGCCACTTGTAAATTCGTCATTCGTGGAGTTAGGTAAAATTTGATTAAATTCTATGTCGTAGCTGTCATTACTGACTTGTTCGATACTGCTTGCATCACCGAACGCGAGTTCACCTATAGACTCATCTTCAACCATAATCTCAATGGCTGGTGATTGCGCGACTAAATTAACAAATTGATAGTAGCCCATTGAACTAGAGTCACTACTTTCCTCAAGTAATATCGTTTCCCAATCACACGCTGCTAACGTTAACGATATTCCAACAAATAAGGTTGCGGATAATATTTTTTTCATTTTTCCCTTAAACATAAGAAAATGTGCACCTAAATTGTAAATATGCATTGATTATACTTTTGAATAGTGTGAATTTTCGTAAGCATTAAGGAAAAAGCGTGGAGGTTTAGTATAAGTAAGTAAATAGGGATTCGGCGCGGTTATTTATTAATCCTACACAAGAGGTATCAAGTTTTTAATTAGCCTTGGAACATAAGCGTTTGATAGAAAACAATTCCACTCTACTTATTCTTGCCCTCACTTATTAAGTAATTCTTATGATATGTTTATGAAGGTAAATAATTAACAAGGAGTTTATCGTGACCTTCAAGGAGTTTTCACAAAGGTTACGCTAATAACATGGAAAAAGTTATACAATTTATTGGTAATTCGATACTCATTTTAATCGCATTTAGCCTTTTTTTATCAGGAATCATTTCTGATGAAAGTACGTTAGTAAGCTCAAGTTTTCTTTACATTATATTAGGAGCAGGGGCGGCATATCTATTTCGGAAATTCACACCAGAATTACATTCAAATAAGAGTAAAAAAGAAAGAAGAAAACATCAAATGTCGGCATTTCTTGTTTTTATTTTTATAACTGTTGCAGCACCACTTGCTACAGCTAGATACGGCCACATATTGCTCACTTGGTCCGGCCAAAGTAAAGAAGTTGAGTTAGAATTAACTGTTGATTATGTAAGTAGTACATATGGTAGTGCTTATTGCGCAGGGGCAATACGTTTAAAAGGTTATTCCCACTTTGCAAACGGTAAGCTCTGTGGCGTATCAAGGTCAATATGGTCACAATTGAAAAGTGGTGACCGTATTATAGTCCAAGGTATAAAAACATATTGGGGCTTTGAATATACAAATTTAAAAAAAAATCTCGATAAAGAAATCTATCAAAGTAAAACACTTAGGTTGCTTCAAGATTTTAAAAACATGGATTCAAATAAAGCTTTTGCATTAGCTAGAGGAGTTGATGGTCGCGAGGTAATTGGTTATTCACATTCATATAGCTTACTTCAAAAGGCCAAAGAAAGAGCGCTTAATGAGTGCCAAGCACAGATAGAATTACATAGCATCACAACTGAATGTAAACTTATTCGGTAATTTATTCTAACAATGAACATTGTAGTGGTAAGGAGTTTGGCCACTACTTTAGAACATACCAAGCTCATTTATGGACATAAACGTGTCAGTAGTCCCCCTCTGACACGTACCTGGACATTTCCGAGTTGCGCTTTATCTAATTTAGTAAGTTATGAATTAACAGAAGTAGGGCAACTCGCTTAGTCGAGTGTCCAGTATCACTGGTGCAGATCAGTTATCATATTTTAAGTAAATCACTCTAGAAAGGAAGCGAAACCTATGAATTTTAGTTTTGAACAACTTCTCGCGTTCGTGACCGTTTATGAACAACTCTCGTTTAGCAAAGCCGCGGTCAAACTCAATAAGCACCGAACTACGATAGGGCAGGTGATTACCAACCTTGAAGACCAACTAGCGGTCAGTTTGTTTGAACGAGTGGGGCGTTCGGTAGAGCCAACTGAAGATGGTCACCTTCTTTATCACAATGCTAAATTAACCATCGAGCAAGCGCGTACTTTCGATAAATTGGCGCTAAGCCTCTCTTATGGTGGATTAGAAAGCGTCAACATCGCTTATTCTAGTGTGATTCCTCATCGCGCTTTGGTTGAAATCCGCCAGCAATTTCTTCGCGATTTTCCGCTAATGCGCGTGAACTTTTTTGTTAGGAATAAACAGGACATCAAAAGAGGCATAGATAGTGGCGAATACCATTTTGGTATCGTCAATGTGCATGACCGTCAGGCGATGTATAGCTTTGATGCTACTTTCCTTGGGCATTTCGAATTTCTCCCTTTTGTTCAAAAAGGTGGAGATCTATCTAGGTTGGAGAAAAGTGCAGTCTTGGTGGCTCTGAAAAACAGCAAACAATTTGTCTTACGATCTTTTATTGAAGAAGGTATGTCAGAGAAGATTATTTACAGCTCAGACAATGAAGCAATCGATCAACTTGCCCTAGTGATAAAGATGGTCGAAGCGGGGTTGGGTTGGGCGTTACTGCCTAAAACCTTAGCTAATACTGAGTTTGCCAATCATGCCATTGAGCCAGTTGAAGCCGATGAGATGCTAGAGGGCTTCAAGTTTGGCTTCGCGCTTTGGTGTCCACATTCCAAACAAATTGTTGATATTAAAAAGTCGTTAATCACCGTGATAAACAATTATCGCAAGCGATTTGAAGACGGTCTCCGTCGTTAACTCATAGACTCATCCAATTTTTTAACAAGGTTCAATTAGAGCCTTGTTTTCGTTTCAGTTAACTTTAAGTTCGAGTTTTGATGGATTACACCCTTTATATAGGAGTGTGAGGTATCAAGCTGACTATCTCTTCAGTCATGTCACTTTCCCTGTACCTTTAAATAATATAAAAGATATCATACAGTTTGTTGTGATTTTACCCCCAGCCCGTGAAGATAAAGTGACTAAATGGTTGATGTGATACATAGCAATTGTTCACAACTAAAGTTCATAAGGATGGATGACTTTTAGTAGGGAAAATGTTCGCATCCTAAACGATGTAGAGTATTCAATCTAAGTGATTTTGGGGCAGAAATAATTCACGAAACAGGTTGTTTCGCAATTGTGCAAGGACCTCTTGCACAATTGAGTCCGAGAGTTTGTCCAACAGCCTGTTGGGCAATTGGGAAACAGCTTGTTTCACAAATAAATCTCATGATGGTCTCTTGCATTCGAGACACGCCTTGGGGCACAAATAAGCTACGACCTCAAACTCAACCTAGGCTGAACTAAAAAAGCACCAAGCGAATACTTGATGCTTTTTTAAATCTCAATCGTGATTGATAACAATAACAAAGAAAGTTAAGGCTTACTTATCACGCCAAATCATCACTTGTGCTTCTTCCCCGCTCTTACGCGTTGCGCGGTACATTCCTTCTGTATTAAATGGGGTCGCAATATTGCCGCGATGATCAATTGCTATCACGCCACCTGTACCGCCAGCGGTAATCAATCTTTGGTTAATCACTTCATCCGCCGCCTGAATAATCGACTTACTTTGGTATTTCACTTTGGCGCAAATATCACCTGCGACTTGGTAGCGAATAAAATATTCACCATGTCCAGTCGCTGACACTGCGCACACTCCATTCTCAGCATAAGTTCCAGCACCAATAACGGGCGCATCGCCAATACGACCATAGCGTTTATTCGTCATTCCGCCGGTTGAGGTACCTGCACTAATATTACCTTGTTTATCTAATGCGACAGCGCCAACGGTACCAACTTTATATTCTGTGTCTAACTGTTGGTGCGCAGCTTGGTAATCTGCACTGGTTTTCGCTTCAGCCATTTTTGCTTTTGCACGCTGTAAACCTTGATAACGCTTTTGGGTATTAAAGGTTTCGTTAGCCACCAATTGGACCCCCTGAGTTAAAGCAAACTCTTCAGCCCCTTCTCCATAAAGCATGACATGGACAGACTCATCCATTACCAAACGCGCTAAATCAATCGGATTTTTAATGTGTTTAACGCCAGCAACCGCACCTGCGTTCATGGTATTGCCATCCATAATAGATGCATCCATTTCATGCTGTTCATTATGAGTGTATACCGCACCTTTACCCGCATTAAAATACGGTGAGTTTTCTAATACATTAATTGCAGTGGTTACGGCACTTAAACTAGAGCCGCCTTTATCTAAAACAGCATAGCCTGCATCTACCGCTTCTTTTAGCTTCGCTCGATAGGCTTTTTCTTGCTCAGGGGTAAAGCTACTTTGCTGAATGGTCCCTGCTCCACCATGAATGGCTATCGCAAAAGGTTTAGTTTTTGCATTCGCTAAACCAGAAAATAAAGCCATTGATGCTATCAGTGCTAGTGTTATTGTTTTCATTTTAAGCAAGTCCTTGATCAGTTTGTATCTTTGTAACCATTTCAGGCGGTAATTTCAATCATAACCTTGCCTGATTGCGGTAATCTGGCGACAATAGGTAAACCATCTTTATTTGTTGATAAGCATTCAGTCATTGTTATCCAAGTCTTTACAATATTGCCTAGTCATTTGCGTTGCCCTTGTTTCATTGGCATCAAATTTTGCTTGGGCTAAAAAAGATGAATGGCTAACGATTGAACTGCAGGGTGTTTCTGGCAGTTTGGCCAAAAACGTACGTGCTCACTTAGGTGAATCACCCACTTCTCAAGTTCAGCGCCGCGCATTTTTGTTTACCGTAGAAGATAATGTTACTGCTGCACTTGAATCAATGGGCCGATATCACGCAAAAGTGGATATTAATGTTACCGAGTCCAAAAACTCCCCTTGGAAACTCACTATTAATATTGATGAAGGCGAACCGACTATCATTCAATGGATTGACATCAAATTCAGTGATGAAATGCTCGATGATAATAGTTTTAATCGCTGGATGAATCAGTTAACAATTAAACCAGGTGATACCCTTAACCATGGTGTTTATTCAGAATTAAAATCAAATCTAGTAACACTAGCACTGGCCAGAGGCTATTTTGACGGGGCTTTTACTCGCTCTGAAATTGAAATTAATCGTGATTTAAATACCGCTAAAATCCACCTCTATTTTGAATCAGGAAGACGATACAAAATGGGTGAAGTCACGTTTTCAGGCCAGACCATAAATGATGATTTACTTGAAAAGCTCATTCCATTTGACCCTAATGCGAATTACTCAACCCAACGGCTAAACCGGCTTAATCGGAATTTAATTGATACCGGTTATTTCAGTAATATTAAAGTGTTACCTCAAATTGATAACATGTCTGAGACTAAAGTACCGATTAAAGTTGATTTAGCCCCAAGACCCACTCACTCTTTTGAAGTGGGTTTGGGCGCCGATATTGGAACCAATGCAGAAAAAACCGTTGAGCCAAGAGTTCGGCTTACTTGGCGTATGCCAGAAATTAACAGTTATGGTCATACCCAAGAAACCACAATGGAATGGTCGCCTGACAGACCGAAGTTTTTAACCACTTATACCATTCCGTTAACTCATCCTCTTGATGATCAGCTTAAATTTAGGGTTGGTTTATTACGTGATAAATACGGGGTGACGCAAGATTACAATGAAGATGACAGAAACTACGATTATACGGGGCAACTGGAATCTGAAAAACGCTTGTTTGGGATAATCAGGCAACAACGATTAGACAGCGGCTGGTTATTTGGCTACTCCTTAGAATATAACCATGAGTTTTATAATCAATCTGATACTGACTATGACCCGCAATTTGTATTGGCTGGTTTTGGATTAAGTAAAACAACGCGTGGAGACAACACCTTAGACCCTAAGTCAGGCTTTAGACAAACTTACAGTCTCGAGTATGGCGATCCTAATCTAGGCTCTGAAATTCGCTTAACGAAAATCGAAGCAAAATTAAAATGGATTGATACTTTTTTTGAACGTCATCGTTTTGTATCACGTCTGGATTTAGGCGCAAATATTGCCGATAGTGATCAAATTGATCAAATCTCGCCTTCACTTCGTTATTTTGCCGGTGGCGATCAATCGATTCGTGGTTACGGCTTTCAAGAATTAGGCCCTTATATCGATTATGTTAACTCTGAAGGCGGCTTATCGAGACAGGTTGTCGGTGGACGCTATTTAGTCGTTGGTAGTTTAGAGTATCAATATTATCTCACTGACACTTGGCGAGTCGCCACTTTTGTCGATGCAGGTAATGCTTTTGATACTGAACAATTTGAGCCTGTAGTCTCTGTTGGCGGCGGTATTCATTGGATTTCACCTATTGGTCCTATTAAGTTTGACTTAGGTGTAGGCCTAAAAGAAACTGAAACCATTGACCGTTCTTGGCGAATTCATTTAACCATGGGGACAGACTTATAATGACTGATTCTATGCCCCCTAAAACAGAAGATAGCAATCAACACGACAGTTCGTCGTTAGCGCATATACCTGCATCAAAACCACCAAAATCATTTTTAGGTCGTTGTTGGCAAGCGTTTAAACTCTGTACTCGTACTGCTATTTATATCCCTTTACTGTTATTGATGCTGATAGCAATACTGATTGGCACTCCGATTGGTGCCCAGATCAGTGTGATGCTAGCTAACCAATTTGTTCCTAACTTAGCGTTAAACTTAAAATCAGGCACTATAAACAATCAACTTGAATTTACTACCGCTCGTTGGTCAATGGACGGTGTCGCTGTAGAGGTTGAAGGCCTAAGCCTCTCATGGGTTCCAACTTGTCTTTTTAACAATCAGATTTGTGTTGATAACTTATTTGCTGAAGATGTTACTGTCATAGTACAAACCGATCAGTTTGCAGATGATGAACCTTCTAAGCCATCAGAAAATGACAACCCTAAAGACACCAATAATGAGGATGTCGCTGAGCAGCAATCTCCTTCACCGTTAATCTTACCCGTCACTATTGGACTCAATCAATTAGATCTGAACGACGTAAAAGTCACAGTGAATGACATGCGTTACAACGCAGGTCGCCTGCAAGGTAAAGCGTTATGGAATAAGAGTGGACTCAGAGTAAATTACTTACATAGTGAAGGCTTATTAGTCGATATACCATTAGGTGAATCTTCCCAACAAGATACTGCCGATGCGCAAGCAACCTCTAGCCCAGATAATCAAGATAAAAACGTTTCATCATCAGAATTAGAAACCTGGGCCATGGCCAACTTGCCAGCCGTTTACATGACTTTTCCTATTTATGTTGATGAGCTCATTACCCATGACAGCGTAATGAAATTAGGTAATAGAACTGATAATTTTTCTCATATTTCACTAACTGGTAGCTATGTTGAATACTTAATTGATGTGCAAGCATTATCGGTCTCTCATGATTATGGCGAGGCTTCTCTCGTTGGTGATATTAGTCTTAATCATGACTACCCAATGAATATTGATGCCAAGTTTAACCTTAATAAGGTGACTGAAGTACCTGAGTTAACTCAACAAAAAATAGCGATTGAGGCCGAAAATGGTTTCGACAACTTATCGTTATTAGTGTCTGCGACTGGCGATGTAGACATCGACTTTGAAGCAATTATTGAGTTAAGTAAGCCAGAAATGGATTATCAAATTGAAATTGCTCAAGCAAATATTAACTGGCCACTTGATAAGCCCGATTACACCGCGAGATTAAGTAAGCTCACCAGTAAAGGAAACATTCATCAACAGTCTGCCATTTTTAGTGGTGATTTTTTAAGCCCGTATCACCCTCTTTTAGTGCTTGATGCCAATATTGAGCTTAGTCAAAATGAGCTCATTATCTCGCATCTTGATGTCGAGTCAGAAGCTGGAAACCTAGTAGCAGACGGCAACCTCAACTTTGATGATAAGGTCAGTTGGTCAGCACAATTAGCGACATCTTCGCTTCAACTAGACAAAATCCCCTATCTTTATGAATTAACGGAACTTGCAAGCAATATTGATGGTTCACTGCTATCCGCTGGCGTTATTGATGATGAACAATGGCAAATAACCGTAGAAGATGCCGATCTCAGTGGCACATTAAATGATTTTCCGTTAACGGTGAAAGGGAATATCGATTTCAATGATAAGTTCGCCATCAATGCCGACAATTTACAGGCAAGTGCTTTAGGAGCAGAACTATTAATTAATGGTCAAGCTAGCCGTTTTTGGGATGTCGATGCTGAGCTCTCCGTACCTGATGTTAGCCAGTGGTTACCTAATGCTAAAGGCGAGATTTATGCAAAAATTGATGTGACAGGGGATGATACGCAACCAATCGTTGACGTAAGTGGCCGAGTGAGTAATGTTAAATTTGCTGATATTGATATTGAACAGTTAACTCTTAAAGGCCATTACCTACCGTTAAATGAACATCAATTTACGCTTAGCATCAATAATAACCAGCTTTCATGGCAACAGATTGATTTAACAGAGTTAACGCTTAGCGCCGAAGGAACCCTTGCTGAACAAAAAATTAAACTCAATACGCAAGGTGACATCGCATTAAACACTCAAATCAATAATCAGTTTAATGAACAAAAGCAAACCTTTAATACCGACATTAACTCACTTGTTATTTCAAATTTATTAGGTGCCTGGCAAATAAATAACCCTGTTAATATCCAATGGGATCAGCTCAATCAAGATGGACAGATTACGCCTTTTTGCTTAATTCAAACCCATAGTAGTCTGTGCTTAAACCAGCAAGGTCGATTTGGTACTCAAGGCGATCTTTCGCTAAGTATCAATGGCCAACCAGGTAACTTGTTACAGCCGCTGCTACCTCCTCGTCTAAACTGGATTGGTGAGTCCGACTTAGAAGCAACAGCTCAGTGGTCAGAAACTGACAAACTTAAAGCCAACATTGCACTATTGCTTAATGGTGGGGATATAGCATTACGCCGCACTGAAAACGATCGAATCAACCTACACTACGATACCATCAAGCTGGATGCTGTGATTGATGAAACACAGCTCAAAAGCAGCCTTATTGTTAGCGCTGAGAATATTGCAGAAATTAACAGTCAAATCAGTATTAGTAATGATGAAGAACGCGCATTAACAGGCTTTATCAAAGCCGATACGATTAATATAGGGCCTCTAAGGGGCTTTTTCCCTAAACTCGCAACATTAGAAGGCTTGTTCGCAGCGGACCTGAGTATATTAGGTAACCTAACTCAGCCTGAGGTGCAAGGAAGCTTAAGCCTAGAAAACGGGGCTTTAGCCACAACGAACAACCCAACGTTAATTGACGATATTACTCTAGCAATGCAGTTAAAAGGTCAACAGGCAAAAGTTGATGGCACGTTAGCAATGGGAGATGGTAAAGCTAGTGTTGCGGGTACGTTGGCTTGGCCTGATGGTCGATTTAGCGGTGATATTGATATTCTGGGCGACAAGCTCGCATTTATTCAACCTCCAATTGCGATATTAGATATTTCTCCCGACATCAATATTACTTTCGACACAACGCAACTGGCGATAAAAGGCAATGTCGAAATTCCAACGGGTGAAATTACAGTTGTTCAGCTTGCAGAAGGCGGCGTTGCCGTTTCCTCAGATGTCGTATTTAACGATTCTATTTCTGAAAAAGAACAGCAAACAAGCCCTTACGCCGTGGTCTCGGATTTAAATATTAAAGTTGGTAATGAGTTACTGATTGACGGTATGGGCCTTAGCGGAAAATTACGTGGCACCCTTTTGCTGCAACAACAAGCATTCAAGCCTCCCCTACTATTTGGTGATATTAAGGTCACTAATGGCTCTTATAAATTCATGGGACAAACACTGACGATTAGTACGGGCGAAGTACAATTCTCCGGCCCTACCGAAGTCCCTAATCTAAATATTGAAGCAGTCAGAGAAATTAAAGATGAAGACTTAACTGCGGGCGTACGAGTGACAGGTACAGCAATGCAACCTGAGGTCACCTTGTTTTCAAGTCCAGCAAAAGAGCAAGCAGAAATTCTCTCTTATATTATTACTGGCGCAGGATTTAGTAACTCCAGCAACGAGCAAAATAATGCCTTAATGATGGGAGCCGCATTAAGCTTAGGCTCGCAATTAGGTGGTGGAGCAATCAATAATATTGGCTCAACAGCCACAGGATTGATTGAAAAATTTGGTTTTTCTAACGTCCAGCTTGATGCGAACGATGAAGGACGATTTGCCATTAGTGGCTACATTGGCGAAGACTTAATGGTGAAATACGGTATTGGTGTATTTAACCCAGGATATGAGATGACAGTTCGATACTATATTTTGTCACAGTTATATTTAGAAACCGTCTCAGGGACGATCAATCAGTCTCTTGATATTTACTACAGTTTTAACGTCGATTAATCCGCTAAAACGATAGCAACCGCTATTGCTATAAACATGATAGTAACCGCTATTGCTATAAACGTAATACAGCTTGTCATTTCACAGTGAACTACCGTTACTTCAATACCGCCAATTTACAGACACAAAAAAAGCGCCATTAAGGCGCTTTTTTCACTCAAACTAGCAATTAAGCAAATTTGAAATCAATGTGTTCGATTAGCGTTTTGTACGCGTGACGTTGCATTGCTTGTACACGTACTTTAACTTCTTTACCGTCGATAACTAGTGTTAAGTCAGTGTTGTAGAAGTCATCATTCAATTGAATGTTTACGATATCTTTTTGAGCCATTTTGATTGACATTGGCTCTTTACCTGGACCGTAGATAACAGCAGGAACTAAATTCGCATGACGTAGGCGGCGGCTCGAACCTTTCCCGATTTCAGTACGGATTTCAGCTTGAATAGTGTAAGACATGTGTTTCTCACTTATAAAAAATAAATTGATGTTGTTATTTTCGACCAATAACAACTCGTGCTTGTTCTTTAACAAAGCGCGCGGATTCTATCATAGCCACCTTGACTCAACAAGTTATTAAGTAAAAATCATACCATTCACTCATGCTCCTCAAGATAGTATCAAGCAGTCACATCGTTAATAGTGTCAATATGAAAACACTACCAACTTCTTACAGGACCACAATCCACATGAATAAAACCAGAACGTGGATAATAACCTACGCCACCCAATTTTAATGACTTTGCAGCATCACGAAGGCTTTTAAGCTCAACGCCAGGGATTGCAAGATCCATCGCCATTCCTTTCATGTGGTAGCTTTTCTTTGCGACTCCATTACTCTTAGCAGCTAACATATTGTTGGTTTTTGGTGAGCGGTAACCGGAAATGACATGAACTTCATCAGTATTACCTAAAGCCTGTTGTAGCTGATAAACAAATTCGTATAAACGCTTATCCATAGGCGCTGATTGGTTCTGACGATGATCGCGTAGTACTTCGCTAAATAATGACAAAGTATCTTGGTCATACTCACCTTCAGCCCAAAACTGGCCTTTTTGACGCTCTCCGGTATGACGATTGTAAAAACTGAGTTCTCTAACACCTTGAGTAGAACGGCTTGCTTGAACTGGATTGGAAAACATAGAAGCGACAGCAACACCACTTAAACCTAACACTAATTGCCGACGGGCAGGACACACTAAAGACATTCACTCACCACTTTCAAATAATCAAAAACATGTGCGTTTTTTACACAATTGAAAGCGAAGTTAAACGGAAAATGAGACAATAGCAAGCATTCAAGCCGATAAAATCAGCTTAAATTATGAACAAAACAGCAAGTGTTAATCTGGTCAATAACTTAACGAGAAGACACTTGTAACGAAGTTGCTGCATTATTAGCCACTTCAGTTTGCTTAATGTTATTTAAATGATAAATGTCATTACGGAACTGAGCGAGGTTAGTTTCATCAACCCACGCATTCCAGTAAACCAGGTGGACTGGCACTGTTTGAGAAAGTGAAAACCATTGCGTTTGCTCGCCTTGCTCCTGCATTCGATGCCAAGTGCGTTTATCAATCACCACATTTTCGGCAAACCACTCCGCTAGTTCTTGTACTTTTTCGATTCGAATGCAGCCAGATGATAATGCTCGGTCATCTTCATCAAACAAGGCTTTATCTGGCGTGTCATGTAAATAGATATTGAGATCATTTTTAAAGTGAAATTTGTAGCGTCCAAGCGCATTTATCTTACCTGGCCTCTGCACTAACCGATAAGGAAACGGGCCTGTTGAAACAATATCTTGCCACTCTGAAGCTGTTTTATTCACTTTAGTACCAGTGATATCAAACACATCAAACTGCCTGTCAGTAATGTAATGTCCATCTTGGGCAACCTTTGGCAGAATATCTCGTCGCATTAGTTTTTTAGGAACGGTCCAAGTAGGGTTGATGACGATGTTGGAGATTTGCCCCTGCATCACAGGTGTTCGTCTGTAGGCTTTGCCTACGATCACTCTAGAGCTCAATGCGATTTGGCTTTCATTGACTAATACCATTTCAAATGCAGGTATATTCACTAACAAGTAGCGCTCACCTAAGTCAGACAAATAACTGGTTTTTTCAACAAAATTGCTGGCTAATAATTCAGCGCGTTGCAGTGGAGTTTGATTAATCCAATGTAATGTTTTGGGGCCAATAACAGAATCAGCTTTCAAACCATGACGCTGCTGAAATCTTGCCACCGCCATCGCAATTGTATTGTCATAAGTGTATTGGGTTTCAGATCGAGAAGATAAATCTCCCAATAACCAGAGTCTTTGAGAAATCAAACTGATGGTCTTATGGCTATCACCTGGCCTTAATAAGCCACCAGGTTGTATTTGAGGCCAATCATGGCGTTGATTCAGCCACAATAAGCGCCTAATGTGATTTTGAACACTAAGATAGTCTTCAACCGCAGGCTCTAAGGCATAAACCTGTCGTTTTTCGGACATAGAAGAAGTCAGCGAATCATAAGGCAAGCGTACATTTCGATCATGCCAGAAGCGAGCGATCTCTTGTTGAATTTTGTCTATGTACTCGAGTTTTTCAGCCTCACTGCCCTTTTGCAAGATAGTTAAGTAATCTTGCCAAATAACGGAAGATTCCACTAATGAAAGTAAAGTCACATGCTGAGCAAGTGTTTTGTATGTTGCTGGCTGAATTTGATCTTTTGACAGCCTTTGAGACTGCACTGCATGAGTTTGGCCTGCAAAAGCAATTGATAACAAACTAATAAAAGTGAAAGAGACACGTAGATAATACAAAATTCTCATTCATTTCTCTCCCGTCTTAACGCCATAGACAATTAAGTATGGCAAAAAAATATCAACCTTGTGTTACAGACTGTGACGTTCAGTTACAAGTTACTACGAAAGAAGGATAAAAATAGAACAAAAAACTTAACCGCTGACTACTAAGCAGCTAATTGAACTAAAGAAACTAGGAAAGGATTATAAGAACTGTTATAAACATGCCCCGCAAAAATTTTTTCAATATTTATTCACTGCAGCATTTATGAACAAGAAGCAATTATTACAAGTCATGGCGTCTGATATCGGCGTTTCTCAATCTCAATTAAAGCCACAGTTAGAGCAAATTCTTATCCAACTTCATAAAGCGTTAGCAGAAGGCGAAAAAGTGTATTTACCGCAATTTGGCACCTTTGAATTAAGGTATCATTTGGCTAAGAATGGACGGAACCCGCAAACGGGTGAAAGCATCGAAATCCCAGGTTTTAATCAACCTAGCTTTAAACCTGCTCCAGCCTTTAAAAAATACATTAATCCATAAAAAGTAGCGTCAAAACGACAAATTAAAGCCTCCTATTTGGGATGATAGGAGGCTTTCACATCCTGTCTCACGTCATTTTCAAATCTTGCAAACGAGCGCTCAAATGCGTCTTACAAAGCTTTTGATATTTTATCCATAGCGGCACATTAAACAGTGGCCCAGCTAGCCTATCTTAAAACGACGAGGGATTTATCTTTTCCCCAAGAAGCAATTTTCAAATTTTAGATACAAAAAAGCCCCAACTTTCGTTGAGGCTTTTCGCATCATACTTACGTATGTAAATGATGATACCCGAGGCCAGCCTTAAACTGGCACGCCCTATCTTAAAACGACGAGGGATTTATCTTTTGCCCAAGAGGCAGGTTTCAAGTTCTAGATACAAAAACCCCGACTAATGTCGAGGCTTTCTTATAATGGTACCCGAGGCCAGACTTGAACTGGCACGCCCTATCTTAAAACGACGAGGGATTTATCTTTTGCCCTAGACGTAGATGCAAATTCAAATTTTAGATACAAAAAAGCCCCAACTTTCGTTGAGGCTTTTTCGCACCATACTTACGTATGTAAATGATGGTACCCGAGGCCAGACTTGAACTGGCACGCCTATTAAGCGAGGGATTTTAAATCCCTTGTGTCTACCGATTCCACCACTCGGGCAA